>NZ_JAOARH010000037.1 GCF_025210595.1 Winogradskyella sp. | reverse complement strand
TTTAAAACTCCCTTCTTTATCTACTTCAAACAACACCTGAACATCTCCTTTATACGCTTTATCAGCTACAATTTGAGGCATCTGAAAGTTTTTAAAAACAAAACTGCTTAATGTATAATTAAAACATGATTTTAATTGATCTACTGCTAAAGAATCGCATTCAGTAAAAACTGGTGGCTTTTCGTAGGTTGAAAGCGTTTGTGCCTTAGAAAGAATAGAAACTAATAAAAAGGTAATAAGCCAAATATGCTTCATAGAAAGGACTAAATTTTAGTGCTGGAAATATACTTATTTTTTTACTAAACCATTGCAGTTTAAGCTTATTAGACATCTCTAAAATAAAAGTTTGACATCTTTTGAATAATACAAAATAAAAAACCGTTACCTAAATGATAACGGCTCTATATTTATAAGTTATAATAGTCTAGTCTCTAACCATAAACTTAATTGGCAGATTGTAAATAACACCAACTGGCTTGTCTTGCTGATAACCAGGTTTCATACTTGGTATTTTATTGATAACACGATTGGCTTCTCTCTCTAGAGCTGGGTGTGGCCCTCTAATCTTTATATTGGTAATGTTTCCGTTTTTATCTACTGTAAACTGAGTTGTAATTTTCTGTAAACCCGTTATACCATGTTCGCTTGCAACATCTGTATTAAACTTTTTGCTAACTAATTTTGAAATCTTTTGAGACATGCATTTTCTTTTATCATCATTAGTTTTCTTTCTTTCGCAACCAGGATAAACAGGTACTTTTTCAACTTTTATAAAATCTACTAGAGGAGGATCTACTGGCACATCAACAGTCTGTATGTCATCAACTTTCACAGGCTCTGTTGTTGGTTTTGGGGCGTCTGGTGTAAAAATTTCTTGCTCTAAATCTGGCGTATCATCTATAACTTCCTTGTACTTGTCAATTAAAGTTGCACTACGCTTAATTGGTTCTTGCCTTTTTTGTACTACTTCTACTCGATAATCTGGAGCCACATCAATTGTAGCTACTTCATCAATAGTTACACTATCAGGCATAATCTTCTTGTCCTGAAACTGCATTTCGAAAAGTGAATAAGTGCCCAATAAACAAAGAATCAACCCTATTTGAAAATACAAGGTTGAGTTTTTTTGTAAATTTGCATCATGCTTTTGTGATCTTTTCACTTCAGTAGTGCTCTGACCAGCACTATTGAGGTTTTTTTTAGAATTTTTCATAATACGTATTATTTAAAATGTTAATATTATGATAAAGTCACAATAAGCATACCAAAAAGAAAATCCCGTCCAATTAATTTTGAACGGGATTTTTAATATTTAAAGAAATATATCGTCTACTAGTCTTGCACTTGGAATACAATAGGAATAGAGAAAGGCATTACTACAGCTTTTCCTCTTTGCTTACCTGGTTGCATTTTTGGTAATTTAGCCAATACTTTTTGGGCTTCTTTTTCTAAAGCTGGATGAGGCCCACGAGTTTGAATGCTTGTAATATTTCCATTCTTATCTACTTTAAACCTACAGAAAATTCTTTTCTTACCAGGCGCTAACCCTAAATCATTTGCTAACTCTGTATTAAATTTTCTCTGAATGAATTTATTCACTTTTTCATTCATACAATCTTTCTTAGCCTGATTTCCTTTTTTCTTTTCACAACCTGGAAAAACAGCAACATTTTCAATAACGTGGAAAGGCACCTCTACTTCTTCTTCTACCTCTTCTACCTCTACTTCTTCTACCTCTACAATTTCAGTATCCATTTCGGTTTCAGTAGACTCAATTACTGTTTCTTCTACTTCTTCTTCATCTTCTACCACTTCAATAACTTCTGGAGCTGCTGGTGGTGGAGGTGGTGGAGGTGGTGGAGTTGCAATCTGTTCTGTGATTGGCACTTCTTCTTCTAATTCTTCATCTAAATTAAGCGTATCTGCAACAATATCAGCCTTTTCGTACGTCTTATAATTAATTGCCATGTAAGTAATACCTAGCATTAAAGCTAGACCTACAGCAAAATAGAGCGAGCTATTTCTACTTACATCAGATTTCGGATTCTTTTTAGGTTCCATAGTATTTTTCTTTTATAGAGTCGCTAATTTAACTAAATAATAGTAAAAAAAGCAAAACTTCAATTTATTTTAACTTTAATATATGTAATCTAGCTGCAATTAATGTGCCAATAATAACGCCTAAGCAATTTGCCATTAAGTCGTAAGTATCATAGGTTCTGTTAGGATTTAGCTGATGCTGAATGAGTTCTAACAAAACACCAAGTAAAATAACAACGATAAAAACAAAGCTTAATGTATACTTTCTCTTATTAGGTTTAAAATAAGTTATCCATAATATAGCTAAACCAACGTATGCTAAAAAATGATATATTTTATCATCGAAAGACGAACCAAGGCTTGGCACACCATTTAGGGTAATTAAAGTTGCAACAATCAGTGCTATAGTATAAGCAATAGCAACTGATAATAGCAATTTTTTAACCACTTATAAGTGCTTTATAATCTTCTGCAGATAATAAATCATCTATTTGAGATGCATCAGAAAACTTTAATTTAATCATCCAGCCGTCACCATAAGGATCTGAATTTACCTTTTCTGGTTCATCTTCAAGGTTTTCATTAAACTCTATTATTTCACCAGACAGAGGTAAATATAAGTCTGAAACTGTTTTTACTGCTTCTACTGTACCAAAAACCTCTTCTATGTCTAGAGTTTCATCTAATGTATCTACTTCTACGTATACGATATCACCTAATTCACCTTGAGCAAAATCTGTAATGCCAACGGTTGCTACATCACCTTCAATTTTAATCCATTCGTGATCTTTAGTGTACTTTAATTCTGATGGTATATTCATCTTTAGTTGTATAAATTATTAATAAAACAAAAGTAATTTTTTAATTGTTTGTTTTCAAGACTAAGGCATAAATTAATTTCCGAAGTTATATCTTAACGTAATCCCAGATCTTAAAGAAGTTTGAGGAAAGGACGTAGAAATCGCAAAATCTGAGAATGTATAATCAAAATAGAAAATTGCTGTTAGGTTTTTACTAAACGCATAGTCTGCTGTAAACTTACCACTCCAAATCGTCTGGCCAGCTGTAACCTGATTATTATCTAAGTCTAAATATCTTATTATGGTTTTGTTATCTCTTACTGAGATGTCTGCTCGCATATTAAGATCACTTTTTACAATTTGTCTTGGGCCAGCAAGTGCAGACCTAATTCTTAAATCTTTTATACGATATCCTAGACCTAAGGTATATTCTTTTCCTTGGACTTCGGTTAACAGATTATTATCGAAACTAAGAGACAATAGTCTATCTTTTTGCATTTCTGCAAGCACTTTAATTGAGTTTTTCATTTCAAACTCTATACGAAACAACGGACTAAATTGTTCTTCTAAGTTAATATTACTAAATAATGTTCTGTTTTTTAAATTCCCATTTGAATCTTGATTTTCAGGAGCTATTGAGCCAATGCCTGTGTTTGGATCTACTACTAAGTTTTCAACAGAATCATCATAATCTAAATTAGTTCTAAATTGATTAATAGTATAGCGCGATCTGTAACCATGCTGAACAGAAAAACGCCTGAAGGTTTTCTTAAACCAAGGAATCTTCATTAATCCTGTATATTTAAGCGTCCAATTTGGTATTGGCACATCTCTAAAGGCTCTAGTAGTTATTTTATCTGGATCTACCCCTTGATAAGCTGATAAGAATGCTGGTATTAAAACACGTTGACTATTTTTACCAAAACCTATCGGATAACCTTCAGCATCTGTACCAAAAGATGTATTGCCATAAAACTTTCTCGCCAAACGATTTGCAATAATCAATCTATTTGCTCTAAAATCATCAAAAGCGGCAGATTGATTTTCATCACTCTTACTAAATGCTGTTTTTATAAGTGCTGTTGAAATATTAAAGTTTCCAAATGAATTAGTTATTAAACTCTCATATTCATCACTTAGCCCATCGTTATCATTATCTAAGCCTCTAAAGTTTTCTGATATATTCTCAGCATATGTTCTATTACCAATTAAGTCAATTTTTAAGTCGCGCATTGGTTCAACATTTATAGAATAATCTAAAGTTTTATTAGTTACCTCTGTATATTGCTGATTAAATTCATCAAAGGTAGTCAACCAACCATTTCTAGCTACTACTTGCCTTATATCTCGTTGGCTACCAAAAGTATAATCCCAAGTTGGTCTTAAGGTTCCTATAAAACCAGGAGTTGGCAAATAACCTGGTAAAAATGTCCCATTATTTTCACTGTACCCAAATTGCACACGCTTTACCATCGTTACAATATCTACTAAGGTATTGTAGGCTTTCTTCCCAGTACTTAGTTTATTTGGATCTTTTGATTTATCATTATTAGTCAACGATTTATTAGTCTCTGATCTTGATTTTCCTTTGGTGTTTCTAGATCTTCCTCTACCTCTTCTTTTCCCTTTTCTTACTAAACCAATGGATTTATAAAACGTCTCCATGTTTAGTGTAGAATTTATATTATGAGTATTAGAATTCTGAATAGAATGTCCTAAATTAAAAGTATCAAATGTTCCTGGATTATTAGGATCTTCAAGTTGTAACCCTTCATTAAGATCTGAACCTTTTTGCCATTGAAACGCACCATTATAAGAGTAGGTTGCTCTTAAAAAGCTTAAGGCAGGTATCTTATATATTGGCAACTCATAATTAACCTGAAGTTGCTGTGTTTGGTAATTAGGGTCACCAAAATCGAAGAAACCATCCCAAACATCTAATTCTGGGTCTTGACGACCATTAATATTACCATCTATAAAATAGTTTCGTACAATATTAGTATTTGCAGCAGTAAAATTAAGACTTAACGCATCTGTTAGGTTATAATTAATAGCATACTGAAAATCGAAGGTATAATTTCTTCTAAATAACTCTTCAATACCAATATTATCTCCAGTTAAATCTACTTCTCTAAACTTTTGCTTGCTAAATTGCCTGTTTATATCTGCATTAACAGAAATACTGGTAGGCAATAAATTAAGATTAAAATCTTTTAAAATTTTCCAATATTTACCAGTAAACAGAGAATCGTTCTTTTTAAAAGGCTCTATTTTTGCAGGATTAAAAGCATAGTTGTAATTAACACCTGCTCTAACATTTTGATCTATAGAATTCTCTATTTCAAAATCGCGATGTTTTACTTTATTGTAAGAATAATTTAATGTTAAGTTCTCAACATCGTAAAAGCGCTTTTTGGAATCTCCGGTTTTTTGTTTTCTTACACCAATAAAGTTTATACTCCTTCTTTTAGTATAATCTTCAGATTGGGTTCTAATAATATCTTCTTCTTCACTAGTCTCAGCAGCATTAATTCTAGATTCTAATGTTAAATCATTATAAAACTGGTCAAATTTAGGTGTGATTAACTCTTCACTTTGTGAGTAGTTGAACGGTATCTGAAGGCCCCATTTTTTTGGTAACAATTGCCCTAATTGTACATTAGCAACAACATCGTACTGCTTCACATCTTCAAGGCTTCTTTCGTTTGGCCCTTGGTCTATACCACCAAAACCAATGGTACTACGTCTTCCTGTTGCACTAATATTAGCAAAATCTGCAATATTTGTATCCATACTTACAACAGTGGCCCAACCTCCTTGATTTTCCATATCAGACATACGCAACTCATTAAACCAAACTTCTCCACAAGCATCTGCTCCTGTTATTCCAGAGTTTTTAACACCAACCATTAACACTCTAATATCCCCAAAATTTGGATTTCCTTTTATAGCTATACGCTGTTGACCTACTGGGAACGGCGAAAATTCCGATACGAAGTTTTCTTGCAAATCTCCATCAATTACATCGTAATATTTAAGCGCCTCAACAGATCCGTCTAAATAGTATTGACCATTTGCAATTCCTAAAGCTTTTATCTTTTGTAAGAAAGATAATGGTAAGTTAATCTCATTTTCTTCTGGCCAAGCGACATCTCTAGCTGTAGTATTTGTAACTTGTCCTGAATTTATTAAAGGAATTTCTATTTGATAGAAGTTTTCTGTAAAATCATTACCCATCCTAATAAAAGCTACCATTTCTCCATCTTGAAGCAATGATCCTTCTTGCTCTTCTGCGTGTAAAAACATACGTAAGTTTTTGTACTGACGCATATCTATATTAATGTTTTTAAACACACCTCTAGAATCTTCTGGTTCTAAATTACAAGCTTGTAACACTAAAGATTGTTCATTTTGTCTTATAATGTTATTATTGTTATTTAACTCTTCTCGCCTTACACCTGGCGGAACAACATAACTATCATTATTTTCTTGTTCACCAATAATTCCTACATTAAATTCTGTATCATCGTTTTCTGGGAGTTGGGTGCCATCATTCAAATCTAACGTGTAACGTCTCCAATCACTTCTTACTAAATCTAGAGTAGCAAAACGTAAAACTACATCTTCAGTAAAATCTGTTAAATACATACGTGCAAAACGAATAGATCTAATATCTGATATACCTCCAATTTCGTTTGTTGGTTGATTAATTGGTAATCTAAATTGGTACCATATTACTTGGCGTTCTTCACCATTTGGTAAAGTAACCAATCTTGTCTTAACATCATTAATCTGAGTGTTATCTATATTTAGATTGTTAGGATTAATATCAACCTCATACTCATAATAACTATTAATCGTATTCATGGTATTATCTCGGTTAATATCTTCTACATCTGGTTGTGTTGTAGAACCTCTATTGGTATTTGTAAATACATCTGGCGTATTACCTTGTGTTCCGTTATACTGCTTATAACGTTCATAAATATCACCATCTGTATTAAGATAATAGGTATAATTATCTTTTGAAGGATCTTCACCAAAATTCCCTGGATATCTATCAAATTCTTCAACATCATCATAACCATCTAATCCTACATCTTGATTTGCTCGTTCTTGACCGGTTGTTGCAAACGTGTAAATTAATGATTGATTTTGTGGCACTACACTATTGTAGTCTGTTGGCTCTAAAATTGAAATATCACCATCTTCTGGCAATCCATTTTCATACTGTTTCTTACCATCTCTTAGAACATCTTCTGAAATGTTACCAAGGTTAATGAAAAGTTTTCCTCCTTGGCTTGATGGATTATCTAAGAACGGGTCTTGTACCCAAAATTCAATATACTCTACATTGGCTTGCTCAAAATCGGTAGAAGTAATTTGTCTTGTAATACCTGCCCAACTCTGGTTTGGGATTATTATGTCACTAGTAGGACCCGTAGCTGTTGGGTCAAAATTATAAGGTCCTCGTTCAGAAGGGTAGTATGCTAAATCTAAAGTATTAATTACAGAAGTTTGCCCTTGGGCAATATCAACTTCTGGGAAGATTTCTTCAATAAATACACGTCTCGTATATAAATCTGAAATATCGTCATCATCTATTCCGCTTGGTCGCTGATTACTATAAAATATTGGGTCAACGGTGTACCAGTTTAACATCGCTCTACCATAACCATTTTCCTCACCATTTACATCACTTCCTCGAATAGTACCAGGTAATTCTTCTGGTCTACTAGATAAAAACCACGATAATGGACTTAATAAATCTACAGAACCTTGAGTTCCTTCAAAATCATCTATATAAGCTGTGGCTTCACCATTAAAATTGGTACCTTTTGGTGATCCTGGCAATAAATATGCGAATTCACCTCTTACCGAAAGGTTAGATGGTACATCTGTATCTACATTAGGTAATTTATTTACCATTCTGGTTAAGAATGGCACTTCAGTAGAATAATTACCATTAAAACCAAAGATGGTATTATTTATTGGCTCTGAATTAAAATTAGCTTTTTGAGTTATTGGTCGTTCATTTAAATTTAATAGTGTCGCTCCTAAAACAAAGTTTTCGTTGAATTGATGTTCTACATTAACACCTGTAAATCGTCTTGTTTGCTGACCAAAAACTGCATTATTTTCTACAGAAACATTAATTGGTGTATTTGATGCTTTTAGAGCTTCATCTAAAATTTCCACTCGACTTGTAGAATAATTTACTGTATAATCTATACCTTCTACAAGCACACGTCCACCAGCTGTAACTCTTACCGAACCTCTAGGTACATTAAACGCTCCTAAAGGAATACCTCCACCACCACTACTACTTTTAAATCGTCCTTTAATTTGGAATTTATTTTTATTAGCTTCATCTAAGGCTTCTGTCTTTGTAGACTTATAAAGCAAGTCATAAACGTATTTCTCTTGGTTTTCGTTAGTATATATATCTTGCTCGTAGTCTATATTATTGTTACTTGGGTTTCCATCATCATCTAGCACATCAAATAAATAACGCCCAAAAGGCTCTACTTTGGTAAAAATAATTTTACCGTTTTGTGGAATTACCGTTATTTGAGGATTTGGAACATAATCAAAAAACCCATCACCACCTTCTTGTGGATCATTATTACTATTCAATCTATCTAAATGAAATAACCTAATTAATGGTGTTTCTTGTATTTCTGTATCATCATTAGGGTAGTTAGGCGTGTTATTATCGTATAAAGGAAAGTTTGTGCCTTCTACAGGTGTGATATAATTTAATGCTGAAGCTTCAGTGTAGAAAATGTTTAATTTAAAATCTTCTTGGCTTAGCTGAAAAGCGCCTGTATCATAAACGTTTTTCATCATTAAATCCCAAATAGGTTGTTCTACTGAAGTTACAGCACTCTTTAACATTTTTAAAACCAAGCTCTGGTTGTTAATCACTTGATTTCCACTTGTACCGTCACTTACTTCTGTGGCATTAACTCCATCATTTGCAAATTCACCGACTTGATAAACTTCACCTCCTCTGGTATATTGAAAAGCAACTGCTAATACTTCATCATTTAACAACCTTTGGTTTAAAGAAATATATCCTAACTCTGTATGTAACACATAATCCTGACCTTCAATAAGTTTTCTTGCGGATTCTAGTTTTCCATAATCAAACCCTTCATTCACACCTACTGTAACACCAGATTCTACATTGGTAATATCTCGTACAGCTTCTGTTAAAAATGATCCAGGGCCATCAATGTTAGTAGGATCAAATGCATTATTCCCATTATCTGGAAGTGCTCCTGGATTAAGAACAAAAGCTCCTAAAGGGTTTAATCCAATATTATCTGCTTCAGACTCACCTAAATCTTGAAATGCAACAATATTTCTAACATTATCTGTTTGATTGTTTCTATTCGTTACCCAAACTTCTACTCTGGTAATTTGTAGCCCTTGATTGTTTATAAAAGGATATTGCTGTAAAGCATTATCGTAATTATCTCTAAAATAGTGTGACAAGAAATAATGTCTATTCTCATCATAATCTCTTGCAAAAAATTCAAATTCTTCTACAGTTCCGCCACCTTGGGCAACAACAGACTTAGATTGCGATTGTTGCTCAGAAAACACAGCAGTAACTCTAGTTTTACCAAATTGCAGTTCTGTTTTTACACCAAATAGACTTTGTGCTCCTGTAATTAAAGAGCTATTTAAAGGCATGTTAACATTACCGACTTCAATCTTTCTAATAATATCATCTTCGGTAGGTGTATATTCTAATTTTACAAGTTGTTGAAAATCGAAAGTTGCCTCAGTATCATAATTTGCTGTTACTTGTAATCTTGTACCGACTTTACCAAGTAAACTTAAACCTATTCTTTGATCAAAATCGAACGTAAAATTGGTTCTGTTTCTTGGTGAAAAGGAAGGATTATCTTGTTTTGAAAATAGCACACCCAAATCTACTTCTGCATAACCACTTGGAATAACATTTATGGTATTACCTCCAAAAATGGTTTCAAAAAGCCCAGAATTAACATAGAATTCTGGCAATAAATTTTTCCGATCTTCTTCTGTACCATCTTTTTGACCAGATACAGCATCTGCCATTTGCTTGTAATAGGCTTTTAATTTTTCTTCGAGCACTAACTTCTGAAATTCTTCTGGTGTTAGTATTAAAGGATAATTAATATTAAAATTGCCTATTTTTTCTGTGTAGATGTATCGGTCTAAAATAGGATCGTAAGTATATTTAGAAACAATGCTATTAGGATTGGGCATTTTTAGTTTTCCTAATGCATAAGTCGTTTTAGTAGAGTCTTGTTCTGTTTCAGTTTCTTGAGCAAAAACAGACACACTCAATAACATCATTAACACTAATGACGTATAAAAACTGATCGATTTTAATTGAGTATAGTTAGCTGTATTCAATTGTATTATAAGTTTTTAAGAGCTTCTTTAATAATTTGCTCTACAAGGGCATCTGGTTGAGTTTGTAATATTTTGTCAACTACTTTTTCTGATTGTTTTTTATTAAATCCTAAAACATCTAAAGCAGATAACGCTTCATCTTTATTCGTATTGTTTGGTAGTATAGAAAGTTCGTCTATACCGTAAACTTTTAACACTTTATCCTTTAAATCTATGATAACACGTTGTGCAGTTTTAGCTCCAATACCTTTAACACTCTGTATTAATGCTACATCTCCACTCGCTATACCTTCTTTTACTTGCTCAGGTGTTAATGAAGACAACATGGTACGTGCTGTATTAGCTCCTATGCCACTAACCGAAATCAAGAGTTTAAATATTTCGCGCTCTGTCTTTGAAGAAAACCCATAAAGGCTATGAGAATCTTCTCTAACTTGAAGATAGGTGTACAATCTTAGATTTTCTTTATCTGGAATTTGAGAAAACGTATGAAGCGATATATTTATAAAATACCCTACACCATTGCAATCTATTACAACATCTGTAGGATTTTTTTCTACTAGTTTTCCCTCTAAGTGTGTAATCATTTATTACTAAAGGTTAAAAGACCAAATGTACTAAAATTATTTTCATTTATAGAGCAAGTTATTTGCTAAGAACACATAGTTTTTTAGGACCTTTTAGTACACACTAATTTTTGTATTATTATTGACTTAATTTGCTTACAACAAAATCTAAACATCTCCTTTTTCAATAGAAATGAATAAGCTTTGTAGTATATTAATATTCAATTCTAATTCTCTTAACAATTTTATTCAAAAGTTCTACGTTAATTAGTCATTGCTATAACCATCCATATATGAAAAACTACTTTTTTATAGTACTCATCTTTTCTTGTTTTAATATAAATGCACAGTCTTCAAAAAAACTAATTCTTATTGACGATACTACTGAAAATGTTATTCCGTTTTCCAATGTATTGTTTAGTACAAAAAAAAACAAAGGTACTTCTACAGATATTGATGGAGTATTTTATGTACCCAATTCTATTGAAAGCATAACCATAAGTTATGTTGGCTATGAAACTAAAGTGTTGTTATTAAATAATCTTAAATCGAATATCATAAGATTAAAACCTCAAGTAAGTAAATTAAACGAAGTGGTTATTAATGGCGAAAATCCTGCGCATAGAATTATTAAAAAAGCAGTAGCAAATAAAGCGCTTAATAATCCGGAGAGTTTACATTCATTTACCTATCAATCTTATGACAAGATTATTATAACATCTGGCAAAAGAGACAAGAAAAATAATGATAGCATTAGCACAAGATTAGATAGTGTTAATGCTAAATTAGATAGCATAATGAAGGGCTCGTATTTTTTTATAACCGAAACCGTTGCCAAACATAAATATCTAAAACCTAGATTTTCTGAAGATAGTGTAATTGCAACACGTTCCTCTGGTTTTAAAAACCCAAAATTTGCTTTGCTGGCCAATAGCTTTCAACCGTTTTCTTTTTATAATGACTTTATTGAGCTTTTTGAAGTCAATTATCTAAATCCAATTTCTAAAGGAAGTACTCGTAAATATAAGTTTAGACTTAAAGACGAGTATCTACAAGGTAAGGATACCATCTTTGTTATTTCCTTTGAGCCTAAAGCAAATAGGAATTTTGAAGGATTAAAAGGACTGCTCAAAATAAATTCTAATAAATATGCTGTACAAAGTGTAGACGCATCTACCTATAACTCTGGCAAATTAGATGTTACCATTCAACAGAAATACACTTACATTAATACTCAGCATTGGTTTCCTGAGCAATTAAACTTTGAAATTAATGTTGGTGAAGGTTTTGGTAGTGTTACGTATATAGGTAAAAGTTATCTTTCAAAAATAATTACAAATGCACCTTTAAGTAAAAAAGACTTCCCTTTTGTTTCTATAACATTACCAAAAAATGCAGGATTGAAAAGAGAGGATTCCTTTTGGAATTTAAACCGGAAAGATTCTCTTAATTTTAATGAAAAACGCACTTATACTTTTATTGATAGTATTGGGGAAAAGATAAAACTCGATAAGATATTTAATCTAGTCCCAAGTTTATTAGGAGGTAGGTTTCCTTTAAAATATGTTGATATTGACCTAAGCAAAATAGCGCATTACAATAAATATGAAAGTACAAGACTAGGCTTAGGGCTTTACACCAATGATGATATTATTAAAAATATTTCAATAGGTGCTTATGCTGGTTATGGTTTTAAAGATCATACCTGGAAATATGGAGGTGAGCTTTTGGTAGAAGTTCCAGGAAAGAAAGACATTACCTTTAGCTTAAAGTACATTAACGATTTAAGAGAAACTGGTAGTTTTTCAGACAATAGATTCAATTCCATTTTATCGCAACGTCGATGGATTGCAAATCAAATGGATGCCATAGAATCTTATAGCATTACCTCTAATATGAAGATTTTTAGAAATGTTAATTGGAAACTAGGTCTTAGTACTTCAGAAGTTTCACCACTTTATGATTATGCATATTTAAACAATGCTGAAATTATCACTAATTATAATAATACCGAAGTAAGCATTGGTATTGGATATCATGTTGATGAAGAATTGATGAATGTTTTTGGAGTTTCTACAAGAATTCCAAACGATGCACCTGTGCTTAATTTTTTATATTCTAGAGGACTAAAAGGCAGCTTAGATGGTGATTTTAGTTATAATAAATTCAGGTTTACATTAGATCATAGTTTTATAACTAAAGGACTAGGCAAAACTACATACAGATTAGATATGGGATATGTTGACAGCTCGCTTCCTTATGGTCTTATGTTTACAGGTGAAGGTAGCTTTGATAAAAGAATTCCTTTTGTTATAAAAAACTATTTTCAAACGGTTGCTCCTTATGAGTTTTTATCTGATAAATACATTCACTTATTTTCAACACATAATTTTGGAAGATTGTTTAATAACAAAGGTTATCTACAACCAGATATTTTATTACATAACAACTTAGGTATTGGAAATTTATCAAATCCTGAGCATCATCAACTAATTGACTTTTCTACAAAAGAAGAAATATTTTTAGAAACTGGCTTAGAACTTCAAAACCTTGTAAAAATGCCTTTATTAGATGTTGGATATTTAGGTTTTGGAGTTGGCGGCTTTTATAGATATGGTTATCATAATTTAGAAAAGTTTGATGATAACTTTGCTTTTAAAATGTCTATGGGATTTAGCTTTAAGTAAATTTTATTTTTTTAGGAACTCAATATTTCTTTTCAATCCTGAATATTTGGTTCGTTTTACAGCAGACTTTTTAAAGACCTTTCTAAAAGTATCTTCAGTAATTTCTTCCCAATCTTTTTTAGTCATTGATAAAAGTTCTGGATGTGGATTAAATAAAGGTTCATTATGCGACTTGCTAAATCGATTCCACGGACAAACATCTTGGCAAATATCACAACCAAACATCCAATCATTAAACTTATCTTTAAACTCAGTTGAGATATTATCTTTAAGCTCAATCGTAAAATACGAAATACACTTACTACCATCCACAACATAAGGCTCTACTATAGCTTCTGTTGGACAAGCATCTATACATGCTGTACAAGTACCACAATGGCTTGTAACTGGTGTATCATAATCTAATTCTAAATCTATAATAAGCTCTGCTATAAAATAATAAGATCCTACTTGTTGAGTTAATAAATTAGAATGTTTTCCAACCCAGCCCAATCCAGATTTTGCTGCCCATGCTTTATCTAATACAGGTGCTGAATCTACAAATGCACGTCCCGTAACATCCCCTATCTCTTCTTTAATATATGCTAAGAGTAATTTTAATTTATCTTTAATTACAAAGTGATAATCGGTTCCATAAGCATATTTAGATAGTTTATAGCTATTTTCTGTTTGCTTTTGGCTTGGATAGTAATTCAATAATAAAGAAACTACACTTTTAGAACCTTCTACAAGAAGCGTTGGGTCTAAACGCTTATCAAAATGGTTTTCCATATAACGCATTTCACCATACATGTTTTTGTTTAACCAATTCTCTAGTCTTGGTGCTTCTTCTTCTAAAAATTCTGCTTTACTTATACCACAAGACATAAAACCAAGACGTTTGGCTTCGGCTTTTATAAGTGCTGTGTATTTAGATTTGTTGTTTAGCATGGTGATGAGATGCTGAAACATTTTGTTCAGAAAATTAAAACAAACCTCCTTGCGTTGATCCTTTAATTTTACCGAGGTGTTTATAGGCTTTCTCTGTTACTTCTCTTCCTCTTGGCGTACGCATAATAAAACCTTGTTGTATTAAAAAGGGTTCATAAACTTCCTCTATAGTTTCTGCACTTTCACTAACTGCAGTTGCTAAAGTAGTTATACCTACTGGTCCGCCTTTAAACTTATCAATAATCGTAGTGAGGATTTTATTATCCATTTCATCTAAACCATATGCATCTACATTAAGCGCTTCAAGAGCAAACTTAGCTATTTTAATATCTATTTTTCCATTGCCTTTTATTTGGGCAAAATCTCTAACACGTCTTAAAAGCGCATTTGCTATACGAGGTGTTCCACGACTTCGACCAGCAATTTCTATTGCTGCTTCCATAGATATTGGAACATTTAATATTGAAGCACTTCGCTCTACTATAGTAGATAGCAAATCTGTCTTATAGTATTGCAATCTGCTGCTAATACCAAATCTTGCTCGCATAGGTGCAGTTAACAAACCAGATCGAGTTGTAGCACCAACTAAAGTAAAAGGATTTAAATTAATTTGAACCGTTCTGGCATTAGGGCCAGACTCTATCATTATATCAATCTTGTAATCTTCCATTGCAGAATACAAATACTCTTCTACAATAGGGCTTAAACGATGTATTTCATCTATAAAAAGGACATCTCTATCGTCAAGGTTTGTCAGCAAGCCTGCAAGATCGCCTGGTTTATCTAGTACAGGTCCAGAGGTTACCTTTATACCTACATCTAATTCATTGGCTAAAATATGTGCCAATGTTGTTTTCCCTAATCCTGGTGGCCCATGAAATAAAGTGTGATCTAAGGCTTCTTCTCTAAGATTTGCTGCCTGAACAAAAACCAAGAGATTTTCTAATACCTGATCTTGCCCAGTAAAATCCTGAAAAGTTAAAGGTCTCAACTTTTTTTCTACATCTAGTTCCTCTGGACTAAAATTTTCGTTAGATGGGTTTAGGTTTTCGTTCATGTTTACTTCCTGCGAACGCAGGAATCTTATTAATAATTCCAATACATAGAAAAGAAACTGAAATACTTGCCTATTGGCATACAAAAATTCAGCTTAAACAAATATAACCAAAAAGCCTTTCTAAAAATAGAAAGGCTTAGATATTGTAAATCTCTTTTTGTTGAGATTCCTTTTTCAAAGGGGTTTAATGATGCAATTCTTCCTCACCTTCCTTCATAGGTACATTTTGAGGCACAAAATCCACATCATGTCCTGGTTTGCTATAGTCATATGCCCAGCGGTGAACTTCTGGTATAGCTCCAGGCCAGTTTCCATGAATATGCTCTACAGGAGTTGTCCATTCTAACGTTGTAGATTTCCAAGGATTTTGCTCTGCTTTCTTTCCATAGAAAATAGAGTAGAAGAAATTCCATAAATAAACAATCTGGAAAACACTACCAATAATAGCAAAAATGGTAATAATAACATTAACATTAGTGGTATCATCAAATAATGGGAAATTTGAATTGGTATAATAACGTCTAGGAAGACCTGCCATACCAATAAAGTGCATAGGGAAAAATACACCATAAGCACATATAGCTGTTACCCAGAAATGTAAATATCCTAAGTTCTTATTTAACATGCGTCCAAACATTTTTGGGAACCAATGATAAATACCAGCAAACATACCATACAATGCTGAGATACCCATTACTAGGTGAAAGTGAGCTACAACAAAATAAGTATCATGTACATTAATATCTAAAGCGCTATCTCCTAAAATGATACCTGTTAAACCACCTGTAATAAATGTTGAAACAAATCCGATTGAGAACAACATTGCTGGATTCATCTGAAGGTTTCCTTTCCAAATGGTAGTAATCCAGTTAAAGGCTTTTACCGCAGATGGTATCGCAATCAATAAAGTTGTAAATGTAAATACAGATCCAAGGAATGGATTCATACCAGACACAAACATATGGTGTCCCCAAACTATTGTAGATAAAAATGCAATTGCTAAAATAGATAGGATCATTGCACGGTAACCAAAAATAGGCTTACGTGAGTTTGAAGCCATAATTTCAGAAACTAGACCCATAGCAGGAAGTATAACGATGTATACTTCTGGGTGACCTAAGAACCAGAATAAGTGCTCAAACAATACAGGGGAACCACCTTGGTAATGTAATACTTCCCCTTGAATAAAAATATCTGATAAGAAGAATGATGTACCAAAACTTCTATCCATTATTAATAATAATGCTGCTGATAAAAGAACTGGAAATGAAACCACACCAATTATAGCAGTAACAAAGAACGCCCAGATTGTTAACGGCAATCTCGTCATTGACATTCCTTTAGTTCTTAAGTTTAATACAGTAACAATATAATTTAATGATCCTAATAATGAAGATGCTATAAATATAGCCATAGATACTAACCATAAAGTCATACCCATACCAGAACCACCTTGCGCCATTGGTAATGCTGAAAGCGGTGGATATATTGTCCAACCAGCTGCTGCAGGTCCTGCTTCAACAAACAATGAAATTATCATAATTACACTAGATAAAAAGAACAACCAATAAGATACCATATTAAGGAATCCTGAAGCCATATCTCTTGCACCTATTTGTAACGGAATTAAAAGGTTACTAAATGTACCACTTAAACCAGCTGTAAGTACAAAAAAGACCATTATTGTTCCGTGGATTGTAACTAATGCTAAATAAACATCTGCGTCCATAACACCATCTGGCGCCCACTTACCTAATAAAGCTTCAAATAAAACATTAGGTTCTTCTGGCCATGCAATTTGTATACGAAACATTATAGACATTAAAATACCTATAACACCCATTATGGTACCTGTAATAAGATATTGTTTAGCGATCATTTTATGATCCATGCTAAAAATATACTTTGTCATGAATGTCTCTTTATGGTGATGTACGTCGTGGTCGTCGTGACCGTGTGTATCTACTGCTGCTGACATAATCTCTTTATCTCTTTCTTAAAATGATTTTATTATTAATTTAAAGAATTAGCAAACGTTTTTTGCTCTGCCATCCAGGCATTATATTCTTCTTCAGTTTCTACAATAATCTTCATCTGCATATTGTAGTGCGATTTACCACATATTTTATTACAAATTACTAGAAAATCAAACTCATAAGGATCTAATGCTTCTTCACCTTTATCGGTTAATTCTTTACTTTTTTCAGTCCTTATCTTATTAATGTTTTTTACTTTATCAATAATATCCGGATTTTGGCGCATATCTTCTGTTGTAATCGTTGGTGTAAAACCAAACTGAGTTACCATACCAGGCACACAGTTCATTTGTGCTCTAAAGTGTGGCATATACGCTGAGTGTAATACGTCTTGTGAACGCATCTTAAATAAAACTGGCCTATTTACAGGCAAGTGCAATTCTGTTACAATAACATCGTCTTGTGCATTAGGATCATCTTCTGCAACACCTAAGATGTTAGCTTTATCTAAATCAATTAATCTTACATTAGCTTTTCCTAAGACATTATCCTTACCACTATATCTAGCTTTCCAGTTAAACTGCTGTGCATATAACTCTACAACTAATGGGTCTTCTAAATCATCTACGTTTGTAATATCATTCCATGTAAACAAGCCATAGATAATTAATCCTGCTAAAACGATAACAGGTATACCTGTCCATATTGCTTCTAGCGTGTTATTATCTGCATAAAATAATGCCTTTCTACCTTTTTCGCCTCTATATTTAAAAGCAAAATAATGTAATAAATATTGTGTAACTGTTTGAACAATAAAGATGATAACCAAAGATATTATCATTAAGTTATCTATTTGTGGCCCATGCTCTGATGCAGAATTAGACAAAAGAGGTAAATCACCCCAATTCCAAATACTAATTATTGTGATAAGGTAAATAAAGATAAGGAAACCTATCATTAAGTACCCATTAATCTTATTGTCTTTATCATCAGCTATTTGCGTGTTATTTGCGCCAACTTGAGCTAAATCAAAAATCTTTATCAGTTGCCAAATAGCAACAGCTACAAAGAGTACAATTATAATCGTTAATAAAGCAGTCATTATCGTTTTTGTTCTGTTTTTAAAATATTAATAATGGAAGTGTTTACTTTCTTCAGTAAATGGATTTCGTTTTGCTAGCAATGGTGCTTTTCCTAAAGCGGTAAAAACTATAAATAAGAAAAGGCCACCAAATAATAATACAGCTCCAATTTCTGGTGCTCCAATAAACCATCTGTCTACTACAGTTGCAGGCATAATCCAGTTAAATACATCTAAATAATGTCCGCCAAGAATAACTATTCCTGTTAAAATCACAAACCAATTAATACGCTTGTAATCACTATTCATAAGCAGTAATAATGGGAAAATAAAATTCATAGCTAACATACCAAAGAATGGCAATTTATAATGTTCAATACGAGTTACAAAATATGTTACTTCTTCTGGAATATTTGAATACCATATTAACATAAATTGAGAGAACCATAAATACGTCCAAAATATACTTATACCAAACATAAATTTAGCTAAGTCGTGTATATGGCTATTGTTTACAAACTCTAATAAACCTTTAGATTTTAAGTATATTGTAATCATTGCAATAACTGTAATACCACTTACAAACATACTTGCAAAAACATACCATCCAAATAATGTACTAAACCAGTGAGGATCTACACTCATTATCCAGTCCCAAGACATCATAGATTCTGTATAAATATAGAATACTAGGAAAGCTGCAGAAATTCTAAAGTTCTTTTTAAAGTTTCTATTGTCTTCTGCATTATCTTGAGCAATTGAGAATTTTCTAGAAAAATATCTATATAGAGACCATCCTCCTAAGAAGATTAAACCTCTAATAAAAAATCCAGTTTTATTTAACCATCCTGATTTTCCAGCTACTAGTTTATCATAATTTTCATGACCTACTTCGGTAACACCTTCTTTTAACCATACAAATATGTGGCTATCTGCTACAAAAGCAATAGCTAATACAATTAAACCTCCTGGTAAAACGTATGAAGTAATACCCTCCATAACTCTAAATAATACTGGTGACCAACCTGCTTGCGAAGCGTATTGTATTGCATAAAATGCTAAAACACCTAGTGCTATCATAAAGAAAAAGAAAGCCCCTACATATACCGCAGCATAAGGTCTATTATGTATTTGGTGTAATGCATGCTCTTCGTGCGCTGTCATACCACCATGAGTATTTGATTCTCCATGAGAATTCTCGTGTGCTTCTTCGCTGTGAGAGTCTGTAGCATGTGCATCTCCATGACCATGGTGTTCTGCTGCTAAAATTTCAGAAATATTGTCTTCGGTAACATTATGCGAATCCATGAAGCCATAGAAAACACCTAATGCTCCTACAACCATCATAATTATTGCACCTATTTTTAATCGATTTGAAATTTTATATTCCATTATATGATCTTTATCTAAATCTTATTTTTCTAAATCCGCTTTAAGTTTTTCAACATAAGCAACTACTTGCCAACGTTCGTTCTCATTCAATTGGTTAGCATAAGAACCCATACTGTTTATACCATAATATATAACATGATATATACTACCTGTTGTAATAGGTCTTGCATCATAACTAGGTACACCTAATATCTTTTCGCGTTCAACCAATTTTCCTTTTCCATTTCCTTTTGTACCATGACAAATACCACAGTAAATATCATATAACACTTTACCTTCAGCATAATCTATTTGTGTAGAATCTAAAGGACTTGTAAGGTTAGCCTTCGCAAAGTCATAACCTTCTGTGGTGTCATCTATTTCATAAGGCATAAAATCTCCTCTAGGAATAGTACCTTCTGCAGGTAATTGTGCTTCTACTCCATTTGCAAAAGCATCTGATTCTTGGTAGGTTTCATACCCTACAGATTCGTACATGTTTGGCATGTATTGGTAGTTTGGTCTTGAATTAT
The DNA here is from genome assembly GCF_025210595.1 of Winogradskyella sp. Classification (GTDB taxonomy): domain Bacteria; phylum Bacteroidota; class Bacteroidia; order Flavobacteriales; family Flavobacteriaceae; genus Winogradskyella. The sequence continues at coordinate 77,635 of NZ_JAOARH010000037.1, read as the reverse complement.
TCTGACAAGAAACAAAACCAATCAATAAAACTAGTACTACGATATATTTCAATGATGTCTTCATATTAATGTGCATCTTCGTCTTTATCAACTATATTAATTTCAACAGCTCCTGTTTGTTGTAATAATGAAGTTAATTCACTTTCATTATCATGAATTGCAATTTCCATTAAGAAATGGTCATCTGTTGTTCTAGGGTCTGGGTTTTCAGCTTTTTTAAATGGCCACATTCTACTTCTCATGTAAAATGTAATTACCATAAGGTGGGCTGCAAAAAACACCGTCAGCTCAAACATAATAGGCACAAAAGCTGGTAGATTTTCTAAATAACTAAAGCTAGGTTTACCACCAATGTCTTGTGGCCAATCTTCTATCATTATATAGTTCATCATAACTGTAGCAACCGTTATACCAATACATCCATATATAAATGCTGTTATTGCTAATCGTGTTGGTGCTAAGCCCATTGCCTTATCTAGTCCGTGAACAGGAAAAGGTGTATAAATCTCTTCTATGTGGTGCTTTTCTGCCTTTACCTTTTTAACGGCTGACATTAAAACATCATCATCTGTATAAATAGCATGAATTACTTTTGAAGCTTCCATATACTATATTAGTTATTTAATAAGTTTTTTGCTTGTCCTGCCCAATCATCTCGTTCTGCTCTTCCTGGGAAAGAACCTGTGATTGCATCTAACAAGTCATATTCTGTTTTGGTCATCTTACTCACCTGTAAAAATGTATAAATTCCTATACTGTTAAGTACTTCTTCCATTTTAGGACCTACACCATTAATCTTTTTTAAATCATCTGCAGTATCTGTTGCTGCATCAAAAGATCCTATTGTACTTAAAAGATTATTTACTTTCTCTGAGTTATTGTTATCTGAAACAACTTCTTTAGCAGAAGAAGTTACACCTGTTAAAACACCGTTAGATGTTCTAGAATCTACACCTGTACCAACTAAACTCTCACCTCTTTCTCTAAGCTTCTTGTAACGCTCACCAGATGATTTTAAGATTGTCTTCACTTCGGCTTGTGCAATTACAGGGAATGTACGCGCGTATAATAAGAACAGTACAAAAAAGAATCCAATCGTTCCTATGAATATTCCAATATCTACAAATGTTGGTGAGAACATTGTCCAAGATGATGGTAAGTAATCTCTATGAAGCGATGTTACGATAATTACAAAACGCTCAAACCACATACCAATATTTACAACAATTGAGATAAAGAAAGAGAACATAATACTTGTTCTTAATCTCTTGAACCACATAAATTGTGGTGAGAATACGTTACAAGTCATCATTGCCCAATATGCCCAAGCATAAGGACCTGTTGCTCTATTTAAGAATGCATATTGCTCATACTCTACACCAGAGTACCATGCTATAAAAAGCTCTGTTATATAAGCCACACCTACAATAGAACCTGTAATCATAATGACTATGTTCATTAACTCAATATGCTGTAGTGTAATATAATCTTCCATGTTACACACTTTTCTCATAATAATAAGAAGTGTGTTTACCATTGCAAATCCTGAGAAAATTGCACCTGCAACGAAGTAAGGAGGGAAAATCGTAGTATGCCATCCTGGAATTACCGACGTTGCGAAGTCAAAGGATACAATAGTGTGTACAGAAAGTACAAGTGGTGTTGCTAAACCTGCAAGTACTAAAGATACTTCTTCAAAACGTTGCCAATCTTTTGCTCTACCAGACCAACCAAAACTAACTAACGAATAAATTTTCTTTTGGAAAGGCTTTACAGCTCTATCTCTAATCATTGCAAAATCTGGTAATAAACCTGTCCACCAAAATACTAACGACACAGATAAATAAGTAGAAATTGCAAATACATCCCAAAGTAATGGTGAGTTAAAGTTAACCCATAACGAACCAAATTGGTTTGGTATAGGTAATACCCAATATGCTAACCATGGACGACCCATATGTATAATTGGGAATAAACCTGCTTGAACTACGGCAAAAATTGTCATCGCCTCTGCAGATCGGTTAATTGCCATTCTCCATTTTTGACGGAAAAGTAAAAGTACTGCAGAAATAAGTGTACCTGCATGACCAATTCCTACCCACCAAACGAAGTTAGTAATATCCCATGCCCAGTTTACCGTCTTATTAAGACCCCAAACTCCAATTCCTGTTCCTACAGTGTAAAGTATACAGCCTAATCCCCAAAGGAATGTAACCAAAGAAATACTAAAAACAATCCACCACGCTTTGTTGGCTTTGCCTTCAACCGGTTTTACTACATCTAAAGTAACATCGTGATACGATTTTTCTCCGGTAACTAAAGGTCTTCTAATAGGTGCTTCGTAATGAGACGCCATAATTATATTATTAATTCTTTAATTTAAATTTATGCTTCTGATGTGTTACGTATTTTCGTTTGGTATACCACATTTGGTTTAACACCTACATGCTCTAATAAGTGATACGCTCTATCATCTTTTACTAATTCTGAAATAACACTACCTTCATCATTAACATCACCAAACATCATAGCTCCACTTTCACAAGCAGCAGAACATGCTGTTTGGAACTCGTCTTTTTTAACCGGACGTCCTTCTCGTTTTGCATCAAGTATTGTTTTTTGTGTCATTTGTATACACATTGAACATTTCTCCATTACACCACGAGATCTTACTGTAACATCTGGATTTAACACCATACGTCCTAAATCATCGTTCATATAATAATCAAACTCATCATTTTGACTGTATAAGAACCAATTAAAACGACGCACTTTATATGGGCAGTTATTTGCACAATATCTTGTACCAACACAACGGTTATACGCCATATGGTTTTGACCTTGTCTACCGTGTGATGTTGCCGCAACAGGACAAACTGTTTCACAAGGAGCATGATTACAATGCTGACACATTACTGGTTGGAAAGCTACTTGAGGATTATCTGCAGGGTTTTCCATTTCTCCAAACTCACTTAATGAGCTGCCTAAACCAGAAATATTCTCTTTCTTCTTGTTATCTCCTTCAAATGAATCTTGTGACGAGTAATATCTATCAATACGCAACCAGTGCATATCTCTACTACGACGCATTTCAGACTTACCTACTACAGGTACATTATTTTCTGCGTGACAAGCAATAACACATGCACCACAACCTGTACAGGCATTTAAATCAATTGATAAGTTAAAGTGATGCCCAACCGTACGGTCAAATTCATCCCATAAATCTACTTCAGAGTTTGTTACTTTAACTGGTTCGTGATCTAACGAAACAACAGGCACAGCATTCCAATGCTCTTTATTTTTAGTATTAAAAACTTCTAAGGTAGTTTCTTTAATAATATCTCCACGCCCCATTAAAGTGTTATGCAACTGCACACATGCAAACTCATGCTCACCTGAAGCTTTGCTAATTGTCACTTCTTGAACATTATTAAAGTTTTGATATAATGGGTAAGCATTTACACCAGTCTTCATTTCTTCTTTTATACCTTCGGCAGTTCTACCAAAACCAAATGACAATCCTATAGAACCTTCGGCTTGTCCTGGCTGAATAATAACAGGTACATTTTCTAAAGTAACTCCATTAACTGTTACATTAGCTCTACTTCCATTTAAACCGCCATCAGCTACATTCCAGTTTTCAAGCTCCAACTTTTCAGCATCTACCCTAGATACCGTAACATAGTTATCCCATGTTGTACGTGTAATTGGATCTGGAAACTCTTGCAACCATGGGTTATTAGCCTGCTGACCATCCCCCATACCTGTCTTAGAATATAACACCAACTCCATTGCACTATCTTTAGCTGATGCCGCAAGTGCTCTTGCTGCATTGCCGCTTGGTGTTTCTATGGCTTCTTCATCAGAAGTATTAGACAACTCACCTTCTACTGTTTCAAAAGATGGTGTTGCAACAAAAAACCCGTCATGTACTGCTTTATTAAACGATGCTCCGTTTAAAACATCCGCAGTCCAAACTGATTTTAAATAATCTCTGTATGATGTACTATTACCATTCCATGCTAAAAGCACATCCTGAAATTGTTTTGTATCAAATAAAGGGCGAATTGTTGGCTGCATCATAGAAAAATATCCAGATTTAATCTCAACATCTCCCCAAGATTCTAAATAATGAGGTGCAGCCGCTATATAATCACAATGAACAGATGTCTCATCTTTCTTCATAGAAAACGCAATTGACAATTCCGTCTTCTTTAAACCTTCAGCAAAATCGCTAGAGTTCGGCAAAGTATATATTGGATTAACCCCATTCATAATAAGCGCACCAACTTTACCAGCTTTCATATCAGCCACTAACTGTGCTACTTTCTTATCATTTCCTTGTCTTACAAGTATTGCTGTTTTTGGATCAAAAGCTTTACTATTTAAAAACTCATTAATCTCTAAAACTACGGTTTGTGCATTTACATCTTGTATCCCTGTAAGCACAACAGCATTACTTCCAGCCTCCTTTATTTCATTAGCTGCTTTTTGAACAGCATCCATAATATTCTGAGGCAAATCTACATTTACTGAACCACCAACAACTAAACTATATAGTTTTGCTAACACTTGCTTTTGTTGGCTAGGTTTTACAGGCACGCGCTTATCTGCATTAGCTCCAGTTAGTGACATATTAGATTCAAACTGAATATGGCGAGACATTTTTCCATTTTCTGGTATACGCTGCTTTGCATAATCAGACTCAAATCCACCACCTTGCCAATCGCCAATAAAATCGGCACCAACAGACACAATAGTCTTAGCTTTAGAGAAATCATAATTAGCCATTCCTCTTCTGCCATATTTAGATTGATACGCATCTAATGCAGCAGACTCTGATACTGCATCGTATACTACGTGGCGTACATTTCCGTATTTCTCAGAAAACTCGGCTATTAATTTATTAGTAGATGGACTAGGTAAAGTTTGAGTTAAAAACACAATCTCCTTATCATCACCTAACCCATTTAATTTTGAAGTCGTTTCAGAAACAAAAGCATTCCAAGAAATTTCTGAATCACCTTTCATAGGCAACTTCACTCTAAGACTATCATAAAGCCCTAAAACAGAAGCCACAACTCTTGAGTTTGCTGCCCCATGAGTAGCCGCAGCTGCATTATTTCCTATAAATATAGGTCTACCCTCTCTTGTCTTCACTAAAATACTAGCAAAATCATATCCATCTGCAATAGTTGTTGCATAATAGTTAGCAACACCAGGAGTAATCTCCGTTGGTTGCACTACATAAGGAATAGATTTAATAACCGGACCCTCACAAGCAGCTAAAGAAGCCGCTGCTGTACTAAATCCAACGTACTTTAAGAAATCACGACGCGAAGTAGATGAAGACTCTAAAGAATCTTTATCACCTAAAAACTCATCTGTTGGAATTTCTTCCAAAAATTCATTTTGCTGTAGCGTCTCAACAATAGAACTATTTTCGTTTAGCTCTTCAACACTTTTCCAGTATTTCTTGTTTGATGACATATTGTTATTTATGATTTTTGATTTACGACTTACGATTTCTAACTTTCCGTAATTCGCAAATCGTCATTCCAATTTTTTTTAATAGTGGCACTTACCACATTCTAATCCACCCATTTGTGCCGCAGTTAATTTCTCAACACCATACTTTTTAGATAATTCTTCATGAATTTTGGTATAGTAGCCATTATCCTTAACTTTTACATCTGTTTCTCTATGACAGTTAATACACCAACCCATTGTTAATGGCGCATGTTGATACATTATCTCCATTTCCTCAACTGGCCCATGACACGTTTGACACTCAATACCAGCAACAGAAACGTGTTGCGAGTGATTAAAGTAAGCAAAGTCTGGTAAATTATGTACTCGTATCCATTTTACTGGCTTAGCATTTCCTGTAAATGTTTTTCCATCCCATCCTACAGCTTCATACAGCTTTTGAATCTCTGCATTATAATCTACACCAAACTCTTTACCTTCAGCTAAAGTTGATGGCGCTACCTCAGAAATTGACTTATGACAGTTCATACAAACATTTAATGATGGAATACCAGAAGTTTTACTAACTCTTGCAGAAGAGTGACAGTACTTACAATCTATTCCATTATCTCCAGCATGTATTCTATGCGAATAATGTATTGGCTGCACTGGCTCATAACCTTGATCTACACCAACCTGCATAAAATAACCGTATGCAAAATAACCACTTGTTAACAAGAAGAATATCGCAGTAACCAACACCAAGAATTGGTTTTCAACAAAGGCTTTCCATAGCGGTTTTCTTTGCTCATCTTCAGAAATTTCAATCCCTTTCGCTTCAGCAAAACGATCTAATGTGCGCTTCACTAATATTAACGCCATAGCCAATAACGCAAACAACAATGCTAAAGCACCAAGAATTAAATCATCTGAAATACCACCTTCACTACCACCACCTTCAGTTGGCGGAGCAATATAACCTGGACAATCAGGAGACGATTGAGGATTTAACTCACATGGATCTACAGCTGTATAAGCTAAAATATCTGAAATATCTTGGTCGGTTAATGTTGCAAAAGGAGTCATTGGAACATTATTCCACTCTTTAAAAACCTTATTCGCATACGCATCACCAGACTTTATTAAAGCCGAGCTATTACGTATCCAAGCACTCAACCACTCTCTATCTAAACCTTGCTCATCAGCTAACCTTGCTTCTATATTACGAAGCTTTGGCCCTGTCATATCCTTATCTAATTTATGACACGCTGCACAATTGGTGTTAAATAAAGATTTCCCATTTGCTGGATCGCCCTCTTGAGCAATAAGTGAAGTTGATAACGTAAGTAATAAAACAAAACCGAGGCTAAGTATCCTAGAGGTTAAATTACGGTAAATCACTTGTTTCATCTGTTGATTTTTATTGTTTTTAAGGTTAGATGAATTTACTTAACTAGCTTATTATTAGCTTTTAAATTCATTCTATCACTCATTTCATATTGTTAGTTGAATTATCTTCTCAACTTTGGTACGATTTTTTCAGTTAAATCATGACAAAAATCATGTTTCTGAAACTCTGGCAAAAGTAAGATATAAAGTCGATTTTAGAAATCTTAGAGAACTGTTAATATATAATTTATACCAATTCTAAATAAGATTTTTCGGGCTTTAACGTTGAATAACATACCTTTGCATCTTAACAAATAATTATGAATAAGAAACTTAAACATATCAGCACAACAATTTTAACTATGATCTTATCATTTACACTTAACGCGCAACAAGCGGAAGTTAATGTAGAACAAGATAGTGACATCGACAAATTACTAGAATACAAAAAGGACACAAAGACCAACAAAGTCTACAAAATACAAGTGTTTCAGAGCGTTGACCCAGATAAAGCGGAACGTGAGAAATCTAATTTTTTAAACCTTTATGAAGAGTGGCCAGTAGAAATTGTTTGGAATACACCTAATTACAAAGTATGGGTTGGTAATTTCACTACACGATTAGAAGCAGACAGAGCTTTAGCCAAAATCAAGAAAGAATATATGTACGCTATAATATTTCAACCTAAATTAGAAAAAAAATAACTTAAAAAGTATAATCAAAAACAAAAAATCCGACTCGTTTGAGTCGGATTTTTTTATTGAAATCTATTTTTATTTCAATTTCTTTTTTACTTCAACCTCCTGGAAAGCTTCTATAATATCACCTTCTTTAATATCGTTATAGCCTTTTACTTGCATACCGCAATCATAACCTTTAGATACTTCTTTAACATCATCCTTAAAGCGTTTTAATGATGTTAATTCACCTGTATAAACTACAACTCCATCTCTAATAAGTCTTACACCTGAGCTTCTGTAGATTTTACCGTTAGTTACCATACAACCAGCAATTGTACCGATTTTAGAAATCTTAAATGTTTCTCTAATTTCAGCAGTACCGCTAACTTCTTCTTTAACCTCTGGAGATAACATACCTTCCATAGCATCTTTAAGATCATTAATAGCATCGTAAATAATAGAATATGTTCTGATATCTATTTCTTCTTTATCAGCTATTGTTCTAGCATTACCAACAGGACGTACATTAAATCCTACAATGATAGCATCTGATGCAGAAGCCAGCAACACATCACTTTCTGTAATTGCACCAACACCTTTATGAATGATATTTACCTGAATCTCTTCGGTAGATAATTTTTGGAAGGAATCTGTTAATGCTTCAACCGAACCATCTACGTCACCTTTTAAGATGATATTCAACTCTTGGAAATCACCAAGCGCAATACGTCTTCCGATCTCATCTAGTGTAATATGACGTTGCGTTCTTACAGATTGCTCACGTTGTAATTGCGTACGTTTAGCTGCAATTTGTTTTGCTTCGCGTTCATCTTCAAATACATTGAACTTATCACCAGCTTGTGGCGCACCATCTAACCCAAGAATTGATACTGGAGTTGATGGACCAGCTTCAGCAACATCATTACCACGCTCATCGTGCATCGCTTTAACCTTACCACTATTTTTACCAGCTAAAACGTAATCTCCTACTTTTAAAGTACCTGCTTGTACTAAAATAGTAGACACATAACCTCTACCTTTATCTAAATAAGCTTCAACAACAGTACCATTAGCCGCTTTATTTGGATTAGCTTTAAGCTCTAGTAATTCAGCTTCTAATAATACTTTTTCTAGTAATTCTTTTACTCCAGTTCCAAACTTAGCAGATATATCGTGAGATTGAATTTTTCCTCCCCAATCTTCAACTAATAAATTCATAGCAGCCAAGCCTTCTTTAACCTTATCTGGATTAGCATCTGGCTTATCAATTTTATTAATTGCAAAAACAATAGGAACACCTGCTGCTTGCGCATGTGAAATTGCCTCTTTGGTTTGAGGCATTATAGCATCATCGGCAGCAACAACAATTATTGCAATATCTGTAACTTGAGCACCACGAGCACGCATTGCCGTAAAGGCTTCGTGACCAGGTGTATCTAAAAATGCTATTTTTTGACCGTCTTTTAACTGAACACCATATGCACCTATATGCTGTGTAATTCCACCAGATTCTCCCGCTATTACATTTTCTTCTCTAATGTAATCTAACAGAGATGTTTTACCATGATCTACGTGCCCCATTACCGTAACAATTGGTGCACGCGATTTTAAATCTTTAGGATCATCTTCTACAGTTTCGATAGATTCTTCAATATCGGCAGTTACAAATTCTACTTCATAACCAAATTCATCTGCTACAATAGATAAGGTCTCTGCATCTAACCTCTGGTTCATGGTTACCATCATACCTAAAGACATACATGCCGAAATAATCTGAGTTACACCAACATCCATCATTGTAGCAACTTCACTTACAGTAACAAACTCAGTTACCTTAAGTATTTTACTTTCTGCTGCTTCTGCTTGAAGTTCTTTTTGAGACTGCTCTCTATGTCGATCTCTCTTTTCACGACGGTTTTTAGCACCTCTACCTTTATTAGATTTACCTTGAAGCTTTTCAAGGGTTTCTCTTACTTGTTTTTGTACTTCTTCTTCACTTGGCTCTTCCTTAACCACTTTTGGTCGAGTTCCTCTACCTTTTTGACCTCTTCTGTTATCAAAATTAGACTTACCATTATCATTTCCGCCTTTACTGATTCGACGTCTTTTTCGTTTATTACGATCGTTTGAAGCAGCCGTAGGCTTATCTTCTTTTTTCTTTTTTGGCTTATTAAATTGTGAAAGATCAATTTTTTCACCAGTAGCTACTGGACCTGTTAGTTTTTGATACTTTGTCTTTAACTTTTCATCTGTTCTTGGCGCTACAGGTTCTGTAGGTTTTTCAGTCTTCTTAGGCTTAGCTTTTTGAACTGGTTCAGGTTTAGCTTTAGGTTTTTCCTCCACAACCTTTTTAGCCTTTTTAGGCTTTTCAACCAAATCAATCTTATCAACCACTTTGATTTTTTCAACCTTAGCAGGCCTTTCGATCTTTTCTACTTTTGGTTTTTCTTTTGCCACAACAGGCTCAGCTTTAACCTCTTTAGGTTTTTCTTCCTCCTTTTGCTCTGTTTTAGGCTTAGGCTTTTTATCTAAATCTATTTTACCTATTTGTTTAGGACCACTTAATTCTGCTTTAGCTTTTACAACAGTTTCTTTTGCGGCTTCTTTTCTTTCTTTTTCCTCAATTTCGCGTTCGCGCTGTTCGCGAAGCTCTTCTTTTTCTTTAAGCTTTGCTTCACTAACCTCTTGAGCTTTTTCACGTTTTGATGCATCTGTCTGAAATTCATTAGACAACGTGTTATAAACCTCTTGCGAAATTTTTGTATTAGGACTTTTCTCGATCTCAATACCTTTAGACTCTAAGAAGTCTACCGCACGATCTAACGAGATGTTCAGTTCTCTTAATACTTTATTAATTCTAATTTGAGCCATAAATTGCTGTAATATACTTAAATCTGTTTTATATCAATCTAACCTTAATAGTTTTTATGGTTAAATTGCATTAGTCTTCAAATTCTTCTTTAAGAATTCTAATGACTTCTAATATTGTTTCTTCTTCTAAATCAGTACGTTTTACTAAATCATCAACATCTTGTTCTAGAATACTTTTTGCTGTATCTAAACCAGCTTTACTAAACTCGTCGATAATCCATCCGTCAATCTCATCAGAGAACTCTTTTAATTCTACATCTTCTTCTGCACCTTCTCTAAATACATCTATTTCAAAACCTGTTAATTGACCTGCTAAACGTATGTTGTGCCCTCCTCTACCAATAGCTTTTGATACTTCCTCTGGCTTTAACAATACTTCAGCACGCATATTCTCTTCATCTAGCTTTAAGGATGTAACACGAGCTGGACTTAACGCTCTTGTTACAAATAACTGAAGATTGTTAGTGTAATTGATAACATCTATATTTTCGTTTCCTAACTCACGAACAATACCATGAATACGAGAACCTTTCATACCAACACATGCTCCTACAGGATCTATTCTATCATCGTAAGAATCTACCGCTACTTTAGCCTTTTCGCCTGGAATACGTACAACTTTTTTAACAGTAATTAATCCATCAAAAACTTCAGGGATTTCCTGCTCAAATAATTTTTCTAAGAACACTGGTGATGTTCTAGACATAATTATTGCTGGCTTACTTCCTTTTAATTCTACACTTTCTATAACACCTCTTACATTTTCTCCTTTTCTAAAGAAATCTGAAGGAATTTGTCTATCCTTCGGAAGTATAATTTCATTACCATCATCATCTAGTAAAATGATAGCTCTGTGACGAATATGGTGAACTTCTGCAGTGTATATTTCACCTTCAAGTTCTTTAAATTGCTTATATATGTTAGTGTTGTCGTGCTCGTGAATTTTAGAAATAAGGTTTTGTCTTAATGCTAATATTGAACGTCTTCCTAAATCTACAAGTTTAACTTCTTCTGCTACATCTTCACCTACTTCAAAATCTGGCTCAATTTTTTGAGCTTCAGACAATGCAATTTCTTGATTTGGCTCTTCTACTTCACCATCTGCAACAACAATACGATTTCTCCATATTTCTAAATCTCCTTTATCTGGATTTATAATAATGTCAAAGTTATCGTCATCTCCAAATTTTTTCTTCAATGCATTACGCAATACATCTTCAAGAATTGCCATTAGCGTAACTCTATCTATTAACTTATCGTCCTTAAATTCTGAAAATGATTCAATTAATGCTACATTTTCCATAATTGATATGAATTAAAATTTTATTTTAACTTTTGCTTCTTTAATATCACTATAGGCTATTGTTGCCTCTTTTGTGACAGTTACTTTTCCTTTACCAACAGGTTTTGGTTCTCTAGCTTTCCATTTTAACATCACAGATTCTTCATTAGCTTCTACTAATTGACCTTCTAATGTTTCACCCTCAACAGTCTTTACTTCTAAATGCCTCCCTACATGCTTAGTATATTGTCTAGGAAGCTGTAAAGGCGAAGCAGCACCACAAGATGCTACTTCTAAAGAAAAATCTTGTTCTTCTCTATCTAGGTTGTGTTCAATAGCTCTGCTTACAAAAATACAATCTTCTACAAGCACACCATTATCACCATCTATTATTATTCTAATTGTATTATCAGATAAAATCTCAAAATCTATAAGAAACAAATCCTTACGTTCATCTAATGCACTATCTAATAAATCTTTTACTGTATCTTTAAACATGTCTTGATATAAAAAGAGAGGACTTTTTGTCCTCTCTCGTTTTCATTCCGTAAACAACTGTGCAAATATACAATATAATATCAACTTTTCAAAGTTATCGTTTATGGAATTATTTTGTAGCTTTATAAGACTAATCTTAATTAAAAACATGATGAACAGAATCCTAGTCCCTACAGATTTCTCTGAACAAGCAGATAATGCATTAAAAGTTGCAGCAATGTTAGCAAGAAAACATGGCGCTGACATTTATTTATTGCATATGATGGAAATACCTATGCAACAAATAGATCCTATAAATGCTCATAGTGATGTTCCTGAAGCTTTGTTTTTTATGAAGCTAGCTCACAAAAAATTTGAAGACCTTAAAGCAAGTGATTTTTTAGAAGGCATAACTGTTCATGAAACTGTAAAAGCAGACATTACCTTTAACGAAATTAAAGATGCTTGTAAAGAGTTTGATATAGATTTAATTGTTATGGGTTCTCATGGAGCCTCTGGACTTAAAGAGATGTTTATTGGCTCTAATGCTGAAAAAGTGGTTCGCACCTCAATTGTCCCTGTACTTGTAATTAAAAACGGGCATAGTAGTTTTGATATCAAAAACTTTGTTTTTGCATCAGACTTTAAGAATGATAATAAAGAGACTTACAAACAAGCTGTTAGATTTGCTGAACTATTTGGCGCTAAAATTCACTTACTTCTTGTAAATACAGCCAATAATTTTATTACCACTTACGACTCTAGAGTGCGAATTAATGATTTCATCTCTGGACAAACATTTGAAAACTACACCATTAATGTACATAACGACACTAGTGTTGAACAAGGCATATTAAATTTTTCGCAAGAAATAGACGCAGATCTTATTGGTATAAGTACGCATGGTAGACAAGGTATTGCACATTTCTTTAATAGTAGTATTAGCGAAGATTTAGTGAATCATGCTAAACGACCTGTGATAACGTTTAAAATATAAAACAGAACTTTTTAATCATAAAAAAATCCTAATCGTTTGATTAGGATTTTTTTATGATTACTCTATTTAATTTTTCTAAAACTTCCTTTGACACTAACTTCTCTCACCCTCATAAAATCCTACAAAAAGAAAAAGTCTTAACTACTTTTGTAATTAAGACTTTAATTTCTGTTGGCCTACTAGGGCTCGAACCTAGACTCTTCTGGACCAAAACCAGACGTGTTGCCAGTTACACCATAGGCCAATCTTACGATTTGAGGGTGCAAATTTAATACAAAGTTTCTTTTAGGCAAAAAAAAATAGAAAAATAATATAAATTACTTAACGTTAACTTAAAAATGTAGGCTTTACTATAATAATTAGTAAATTCGCCAGCATCAATTAGAGCGCTTTTTTTCATGATAGACTTTAACTTTAAAAAATGGAATAACATATTAGCATGGTTTGCTTTTGCTATAGCATTTGTAACTTATGCATTAACTATAGAACCTACAGTAAGCTTCTGGGATGCAGGAGAATATATCTTAACCTCATCGAAATTACAAGTTGGCCATCCACCTGGAGCACCTTTATTTCAAATGATGGGTGCATTCTTTTCTATTTTTGCTCTAGAGCCATCACAAATTGGTATGATTATGAATATGATGAGTGCCACAGCAAGTGCATTCACTATTTTGTTTATGTTCTGGACTATTAGCTTACTTTTAGTAAAACTTGTTAAATACAATAAAGATTCTAATTCTGGAAAAGGCATAGCTATTATAGGCAGTGCTTTTGTAGGAAGTTTAGCATTTACATTTACAGATTCGTTTTGGTTTAATGCCGTAGAAACAGAAGTTTATGCCATGGCAACATTAATTATGGCAATTATGTTTTACTTAGCTTTACGTTGGGAGCAAGATATGCACAAACCTAGAGGTAACCGTTGGCTAATATTAATTGCTTTTGTTATTGGACTATCATTTGGCGTACACTTTATGGGTCTATTAACCATACCTGCAATTGGTCTTATCTATTATTTTAAAAATTACAAAACTATTACTGTAAAAAACTTCATTATTGCTAATGTAGTTTCGGCAGCTATACTTTTGTTCATTTTTAAGCTACTATTACCTTCTACCTTAAAACTATTTGGAAACCTTGAAGTATTCTTTGTAAACTCTGTAGGTTTACCTTTTAACTCTGGTACAATTATTACCGGCTTAATGGTTATTGCATTATTCTATTTTGGTTTGAATTACACACGAAAAAAAGGAATGATTCACATCAATACTTTAGTGCTTTGTCTTATGTTTATTTTTATTGGTTTCTCATCTTGGATGATGTTACCAATTCGTGCAAATGCAAACGTCATCATCAATGAAAATGATCCTTCAGATGCACGAGAATTATTAGCATACTACAACTTAGAACAGTACCCAGAAACGCATTTGTTTTATGGCCCACAGTTTACTGAAATATATTCTGGAGCCGATAAAAACGAACCATTTGTAGATGATAAGAAAAATTACGAGCGTAATGATAGTAATGGTAAATATGAAATTATAAACCAATGGGAAGGTACAAAACAAAACTACAATCATGAACATGCTTCTGTGCTACCAAGAATGTGGAGTAGCGAACATGCTGACAACTACATGATGTTTACTGGGTTAATAGACTTTAAAGTTAACCCAAACCTACAAAGAAATGCCTTTAATGAAGCATACAATGTCTTTATGGAAAATGCTTTAGGCCAAGGTTTAAACGAAGCTGAAGCTGACCAGTATGCTACAGAACAAGCTAGTGCTTATGCACTACAAGAAGCAAAACGCTTTGATAAAATTGTTAATGATTTTAGAATGCGTATAAGAAATGGTGAAGTAGATTATGAAGACTACGACAAATTTTTAAGACGCTACGGACAGCAGTATTTAATTGTTGAACAACCTTCATTTGCTGACAACCTTACCTATATGATTCAGTACCAGTTTGGTTATATGTATTGGCGTTATTTTATGTGGAATTTTGCGGGAAGACAAAACGACATACAAGGAAAATACGATAACTTTAATGGTAATTGGATTTCTGGAATACAATTTATTGATGAGATACATTTAGGTTTATCTCAAGATAATTTACCAACCGAAGTATTAGAAAACAAAGCAAGAAACACCTACTATTTCTTACCATTATTATTAGGTTTAGTAGGCTTTTTCTTTTTAATGTACACCGATGCAAAACGTTTTTGGGTTTTATTGGTGTTCTTTTTAATGACAGGATTAGCAATTCAATTTTACACTAACATTAGACCTTTTGAGCCTCGTGAGCGCGATTATTCTGTAGTAGGCTCATTTTATGTGTTTGCTATCTGGATTGGTTTTGGTGTATATGCAATATATGATCTTTTAAAATCGAGTGTAAAATCAAAAATATTAGCTCCTGTAATTACATTAGCTTGCCTCATTATTGTACCTGGAGTTTTAGCTGCCAACAATTGGGACGACCATGATCGTTCTGGTAAATATACAGCCAATGCTATGGCACGCAAATATTTAGAATCTTGTGCACCTAATGCTATTTTATTTACCATTGGTGATAATGATTCTTTCCCTTTATGGTACTTACAAGAAATTGAAGGAGTAAGAACAGATGTTCGTGTGGTTAACACAAGTTTATTCCAAACCGATTGGTATATCGACCAAATGAAACGAAAAGCTTATGAAAGCGACCCTATTCCTTCGCAACTAACTCATAACGATTATAGAGGTAGCAACAGAGATGTAATCATATATAGAGAAATTACAAGAAAAATAGCCAATGACACTTTAGACATAAAAGAATTCATGGACTTCATCTCTAGTGATAAAGAGAGTACTAAATTTAAATACGTCATTGAACGTCAAGGAGAAGACCCAAGGCAATATCCTAAGCATATTCTTAACACAAATTATTTCCCAACAAGACACGTAAGTATTCCTGTCAATAAAGATATTGTTCTAAAGAACGGTATTGTAAAACCAAAAGATGCTGACAAAATAGAAGATGAACTCTTTGCAGAAATAGAAGGTAGTTATATCTATAAAAACAGACTATTAATGCTAGATATTATTGCTAACAATAACTGGGAACGTCCAATATATTTTACAGGAGGTGCCTTTGGTGCAGATGATTATGTATGGCTTAAGGATTATTTACAATTAGACGGCATGTGCTACAAGCTTGTACCTATTAAAACACCAATAGATAGAGCTAATCCTTATGACATGGGTAGAGTTGATCCAGATTTAATGTACGATATGGTTAAGGAATGGAATTGGGGAGGAAGCGGTGAAAACATCTATCACGATATTGAAACTAGAAGAAACGGTATTACTTACAGAGGTAATTTAGCACGTTTAATAGAAGCCCTTATCAATGAAAATAAATTAGATAAAGCAGAGGAAATTGCAGACATTGCTATGGATAAAATGCCTGTAGGTAAATTTGGCTATCATTCGCTTTTAGAACCTTATATAAGTGCCTATTATGAAGTAGGTAATATTGAAAAAGGTAGAGCACTTTATAAAGATGTAGCAAAAGTCTATCAAGAAAAACTTGTATATTTTGGTAGCTTAGATGAAGACGATCAAATCAGTTTATTCGAAGATATTTACTTAGACATTCAACGCTATAGAGCTTTAGTTGACTTATTGGTTATTTATAATGATAAAGACTTTGCCATGGAAGAAACCAAGAAATTTAATAGTTATTTGAGTTTACTAGACAAATTTATGGGACCTTCCTCCGAAGAGGATTTAGAGACAAGAGAAGACATAGATATTAATTCAATTTTAAATGATAGTATTCAAGATTCTATAGCACCTGAAGAATAAACCACTATGATTTAAAATCTATAGTTTTATCATAAAGCATAATGAAGATTATTCCTGCCAAAACACCAGGATTTGTAAAAGCATTATTTCCAAGTTTTGCCTGGAACATAGACACTACTCATAAAGTATTATATCTCACTTTTGATGATGGCCCTACACCAGAAATAACAGATTGGGTTCTCAATACTTTAAAAGAGTACAATGCCAAAGCAACCTTCTTTTGTATTGGGAAGAATATAGAATCTCATCCAGAAATTTTTCAGAGTATTATAAAAGCTGGGCACAGTATTGGAAATCACACCTATAATCACCTTAAAGGATGGAAAACCAAAACTGCTCAATATATCGAAGACATAGAAAAAACCCAACAGCTTATACATTCCAAACATCAAGCGAAAAGCAACAAAACTGTTGAATTGTTACATTGGGATTTGGAACTTAAGGATTGGGATTTAAAATTATTCCGTCCTCCTTATGGTAAGTTTAAATCTAAGCAAAGTAAAAAAATACGAAAATTAGGCTATAACATTGTTCTTTGGGATGTACTTTCTTATGATTGGGATAAATCTACTAACGAAGAAGCTTGCTTAAAAAACATTATTTCTGCTGCAAAAGAAGGAAGTATCATTGTATTTCATGATAGCGTTAAAGCTTCTCAGAATCTAAAATACTCTCTTCCAAAAGTATTGGATTACTATAGCAAAAAAGGGTTTATCTTTAAGTCTCTCAATAAAAAAGATCTTAATTAAAAATCAAAAAGATTCCTGCTTTCGCTGAAATGAAGCTAAACATACTCTTGAATAACACCAATTAAGGTATTAACATCTTTCTCTCCACTATGCCTCCATTTCATTTCGCCATTTTTATAAATAATTAATGTTGGTAAGCCTTTAACTCTGAGTGCTTCAGCTAATTCTTTATTCTTATCTACATCAATTTTAATGACTTTAGCTTTATCGCCTAGAGCGGCAGCAACATCTCTTAGCACAGAATGCATAGCTACAGATTGTTGGTTCCATTCTGTATAGAAGTCTAATAGCACCGGAATATCGACATCTATTAATTCACCAAATTTTGACATACGCTATTGTTTTAGTCAAACGAATTAAACCTACTTAAAACTTCTCCTGAAAATCTAGTAAGTTCGTAACGAGTTATATAAAAATAAACAATTGTTGGCAATTATGCTTCTTTTAACCCTTTTTTAAGTTCTATAACCGTAATTTCTGGCCATATCCCTACTCTACCAGGAAAAGCTAAATACCCAAACCCTCTATTTACATTAATATATTGTCCTAGAGTTTCATAAATTCCAGCCCATTGTTTGTACCTCCATTTTACAGGACTCCATTTAAACCAACCCGGAATTTCTATACCAAACTGCATACCGTGGGTATGACCACTCAAAGTTAAATGATAATGATATTTATCATTCACAACTTCTTCATCCCAATGACTTGGATCGTGGCTTAGCAATATTTTAAAATCATCTTTATCAATAAGGCTTGAAGCTTTCTTTAAATCACCAGCCTTTTTAAAACCACCTTTTCCCCAATTTTCAACTCCAACAATAGCTATTCGTTCACCTTCCTTTTCAATGAATCTATTTTCATTCAGTAACAAATCAAAACCTATCTCTTTTTGTATGGTTTTTAAATCTTCAAGATTTTGTTTTTTAGCTTCTTTAGAATCCCAACTTACATAATCACCATAATCATGGTTTCCTAATACAGAATACAATCCATCTTTAGCCTTTAATTTCTTAAAAACATCCATATAAGGCTTCATTTCTTCTGCCTTATTATTCACCATATCACCTGTAAAGACTATTATATCACTTTGTTGTTCATTAATTAAATCAATAGCATATTCAACTTTATTGATATTATCAAAACTACCGGAATGTACATCGCTGATCTGCGTTAACCTATAACCATCAAAAGCATCTGGCAAGTCCTCAAAGTGAAGCGTGTATTTTAAAACTTTAAAATTGTATTTTCCTTTAATAACTCCATATAAAATTGAAGCAAAAGGAATCGCAGCTAAACCTAATGCGATTTGAGACACAAATTTTCTTCGTGATTGAAAGCTTGAGGAACCATTATTGGTGCTTGATTTAATAACGTTATCATAAACATAAACCAAACCTCTATAAATATCTTCACCTAATAGTGTGATTCCTACAACTAGTTTCGGCACACAAAAGAGTATTAATAATATCAGAGCTAAAGAAAACCTAAAAGTAACACCATTATTACGATCTAAAATAAGTATCTGAACTATAAAATTTACTAAAATACCTACTGATAATACCCAATATAAAACATACCAAATATTACCTTTTATTACCGTTTTTACAGATTGAAACGTATAGTATTCTAAAAGCCCTATAATTACAATAAAGATTAATAAACGAAACATATATGAAATTTAATTTTCAAAGATACTAATATGAAAAAAGGGCTTATCTTATGAAAGTGTTAAAGCTTTTTATCTCAAGATCATCAATAGTTTGAAGCGCTTTTAGTCGTGGATCATCAGACAAGAAATAAACCCATCGCCTTTGTCCAGGATATAAATCGAAAAAATTATTATGAAACCAGCCTTTGTATTTGGTAGTTAAACACACATCTTTCTGATACGTGTCTGAAGAAATAACAACTTTTATTCCGTTATCCATTTTTACAAATTGGGTTTCAAACTTTCCTTGCTTAAGTTTTAAATCCTTTGGCTTTACGAAGAAAAAATGCTCGTCGTAAACATCAAATCGTGCATCAAAATAAATGGCATCTTTTTGAAACTTAATGTCAGACAATGGTAATTGGTAATGTATCTCACTAGAATTAGCTTTAACTATAATATCTCTTTTATCCTTCCACAATATACGATCATCAAAATCTTTAATCGATACATAAAGTTTATGCTTTAAATCTTTCAAGTTATCGTTAATAACATAAACATTTAATGTGTCATTTTCTATATGAGACGACACTATAACATTATTAAAAACCTGTTTAACTTTATATTGCAAAGCCTTCCAATTCCCAAAATAGTCGATACTACTCCACGAAACCGATGGCCAACAATCATTAAGCTGCCAGAATAACGTTCCCATATTGTATGGCTTGGCTCGTCGATGTGCTTCTATACCTTTAGCAATCCCATAAGCTTGTAATAATTGACTCATGTACACATAGTCTTCTGCTTTTTCTGGCACAGGGAAATCGCGTTGCATATAGTCTTCAATGAGTTGAAATCCTCTAACGTGTTTCTGATGATTTTTAAAGCCATAAGACTCAATTTCAATAGAATCATTTTGATTGATATATTGAATCACCTCATAACTAGGAAACGATTGGAACCCGAACTCACTCATAAAACGTGGCACGTTTTTCTCTAGATGCTCAAAAGGGTAACCATCGTGCCAAATCCACCAATCATGCGCATCTCCCTCAGTTTTGTATTTTGGATTTCCTCTACCGTATTTTGGAGAACTTTCCCAATAGTCTGCTTTAGTATATTTTGATACAGTCTTAGGCAAAATAGAATCGAATACTTTAAGATAATTATTCCAAATCTCTTCTTTCTCTTGATCACTTCTATTGGCTTGCCAACCCCATCGATGCCAACCTTCTGAACTTTCATTATTGCCACACCACAACGCTATTGAAGGATGATTGCGTAATCGCTTAACTTGTTGCTCAACTTCAATTTTCACATTCTCTAAAAACGCTTCATCACCAGGATACATGGCACAAGCAAACATAAAGTCTTGCCAAACCAAAATGCCTTTTTCATCACATAAATCGTAAAAAATATCATTCTCATAAATACCTCCTCCCCATACTCTTAGCATATTCATATTAGCATCAACAACATCATTTAAAAGCTTCTCATAATGCATATCTGTAACTTTATTTTGGAAGCTATGCTGCGGGATATAATTTGCCCCTTTAGCATAAACTGGCACACCATTAACTTTAAAATAGAAAGCTTTACCAACACTATCTTTTTCTGTTACCAAATCAATAGTTCTAATACCATGTTTTACAGAAATACTATCTAGAATTTTGCGCCCATCCTTTACAACAACTTTTATATCGTACAAATAAGGTTCACCTATGCTATGTGGCCACCAGAGTTTTGGTTTTTCTATATTGAATATCAATTCTGACAACTTTTCATCATTGACCAAATGCATTTTTCTTGTTTGCGAAACATACAATGAGTCATTAATAAACAACTCATAATCCAAATCTTTAGATAAAGGAGTATCCAAATTAAATGTAGCTCTAAAAACTCCAAGATGATTATCAAACAATAAATCTTCTGTATCTATTTTAATTTCCTTAATTCTAAAATCATTCCAAGCCACCAATTCAACAGGTTTCCAAATTCCAGAAGTATTCAATTTTGGTCCCCAATCCCAACCATACTGAAATTGCGCTTTACGTGTAAAAATGCGATTGCCCTCAGGTAACTCGTATGGTAATTTTGCTTTTTCAGCTGCTTCATGTTTTGAAGTATGCTCAAACACCAAACGCAACTCGTTTTCGGTTTTCAATAACGATTTTACATCAATTTGCCATTTGCGAAACGCATTATTAGCGTTTAAAATGAGACTATCATTTAAATACACTGAAGCGTATGTGTCTAAACCTTCAAAATTGAGCTCTAAATGCTGCTTATCTAAAGTCTGCTTATCTAAACTAAACTCAGTTTTATATTCCCAATCGGTTTCTGAAACCCATTGCACTTTTTCTTCATTTTTACCAATAAATGGATCCTCAATAAGTTTATTATCCAATAAATCTGAAAATACATTCCCTGGAACCGTTGCAGAATACCAAGTAGAATCTGAAACCTTTTTGAATTGCCAATTATTATTAATTTCAACGATAACAGGAACATCATGTCTTGGTTGACAACTAAAACAGATTAAGACAAAAAATAGTAAGCTATATCGCATCTAAAATGGCTTTTATTTTTAGTGGATCGGAATATGTTAATGGCATTGAAAACATAGATTTACCACCCACTGTTTTTGAATCCTGAACTGAGCTTAGTTGATGTGAAGCTGATGCATGAATTTCCTGTATTTCAGCATCTTTAAATTTAAAGGCATTATCAACATTGATGCCTCCTCCAGCTAAAATGACAATCTTGTTATTTGCTATTTCATTCAATTCTTTTAATAACTCCAACCCATTTTCAGCTGTTGATTTTTGACCTGAAGTTAAAACACGATCTACTCCTAAATCTATCAATTGCTCTAAAGTCTTTTTAGGGTTTTTAACCTCATCAAAAGCACGATGAAATGTAAATGACAATGGTTTTGACAGCTCTATTAATGCTTTTGTTCGCTCAACATCAATGGTATTATCATTATTCAACACTCCTGAAACAATGCCTTTACAACCCAAATCTTTACAGATTTGAATATTCGCTTTCATAATTTCAAACTCATCAACGGAATACACAAAATTTCCAGCTCTTGGCCTTATCAATACAAAAACAGGAATCTGAAGATTTTCCACAACCTTTTTTAGCAATCCGTAAGATGGTGTAATACCACCAACAGATAATTCTTGACACAATTCTATTCGATGTGCTCCTGCTACTTGAGCATTTTTAGCAGACTGGTATGAGTTGGCACAGATTTCTAATAACATCCTAATTAATTATTATCTCATCAATAAAAGTCCAGGCTTTATTACCTGCACCTTGTCTACCTTCTGGTATAATTCCGTAGTTGGGTACAATTAATTTTATTGATTTCACTTTAATATTCATGTTTTTAGGTGGGTTGAAATTGTAGTTCATTTCTACTTTTAAAACATCCCTTTTTTTTAAATAAACTTTGTCTTTAACTATACTTCCATCATTAACAACAAATTGCATATCTATTTCTTTAGGTGCATAAATCCATTGCCCATTTCCATTGTAAAATCTAGTCTCAATAGAATGAATTTCTTTTTCTTCTCTTAAATCTATTTCAATCAAAATATCTTCTCCCCAAAAGCCTAACCATTCTTTATCGCCATAACGTGTATCACTTCCACTAATGCCATTGATAAGCCCTTCTGATCCAGATCCTGAATAGGCTTTATGTGGTGTTTTATCAATAGTGATTTTTGCGCCTACAGCTTTATGATAATTGATATATTGTATGAATGTTTTTCCTAGTTGTACTTCATCATTAAAAACTGCGGCTTTAATAGTTGTACTTTCAACAAAAGGAATTTGAGATTTATATACTTTAGAATTTAAATCAGGCTCACTTCCATCTAAAGTATATCTAATCGTTTTTCCTTCCGTCAAGGTTTTTAATTCATAATACGACTTACCACTTTCAGAAATCATCTCACCTTCTATCTCATACAAATGATTGGCATAGTTAATATTTAAAGCATCTAATCTTTTATGGAAGTTTTCTAATCTTGATATAAAATCAGCATAATTTTTTTGCTTAGGATGAGACCACAATACTTCACTCATAGCTAACATTCTTGGGAATACCATATATTCTACTTGATCTTCCGTTGGCATATATTCTGTCCAGAGATTACCTTGCGCTCCTAGCACATACTTCGCCTCTTCGTTAGTTAGTTCTTCTGGTATAGGGTTAAATTCATAAACCTTTTCTAAAGGTAAAAAACCTCCGATAGCCAATGGCTCATTTTCATTGTCAGATTGATAATAATCAAAATAACAATGTGATGTTGGTGTCATAACTACATTATGTCCAGATTTTGCCGCTTCTACAGCTCCATTAGTTCCTCGCCACGACATTACTGTTGCATTAGGAGCTAGACCACCTTCTAAAATTTCGTCCCAACCTATGATTTGCCTCCCTTTAGAGTTAAGATATTTTTCCATTCTGGTAATGAAATAATTCTGCAATTCATGTTCGTCTTTTAAACCTTCGTCTTTAATTCGTTTTTGGCAATTTGCGCAAGTTTTCCAACGTGTTTTTGGTGCTTCGTCTCCTCCAATATGGATGTATTTGCTTGGAAACAGTTCTAAAACCTCATCTAAAACATCTTCGAGAAAATCAAACGTGCTGTCTTTTGTGCAATAAATCTCTTCAAAAACTCCCCATTTTTTTGCAACTTCAACTTGCTCGCCTGCACATCCTAATTCTGGATATGCGGCAATTGCTGCCTGACTATGACCTGGCATCTCTATCTCTGGAATAATCGTTATAAATCTTTTTTCTGCATAAGCAACAATACCCTTAACCTCTTCTTGTGCATAATAACCTCCATATTTTTCACCATCAAATTGATGTGGTTGGTCGCTGTAATGCCCAACTAAAGTCTCATCTCTGTATGCTGCAATTTCCTGAAGTTTTGGATATTTTTTTATTTCAATACGCCAACCTTGATCTTCAGTTAAATGCCAATGAAACGTATTCATCTTTAATATTGCCAATGCATCGATATATTTTTTTATAAAATCTACGGAATACATATGACGACCAACATCTAAATGCATACCTCTGTATGAGAATTTCGGTTTATCTTTAATGTTTATACAAGGTAGAGCGACTTTATTTTCTGTGTAAGTTCCATTCTCAAAATTAACAGGCAGCATTTGCCTCAGCGTTTGAAACCCATAAAATGCTCCTTTTTGAGAACTCGATGTAATCAGAATCTTTTCTTCAGTAATCCTTAATACATATTCTTCTTCATGCAGATTAGAATCTATTTTAAACTCTAAAAAGCTCTTTTGTTTATAATCATCAGTATTATTTTTAAACCCTTGTTTTAAAAACGCTGCACTAAACTCAGCAACTTCATTTAAATCCTCCTCACTAATGAGATGAATATTAGAATTAAGCGTAAAACTACCGTTTAATACTTCGCTTGAATTTGGAACAGGAATAATATGAGGCACAACAACCTCAACCTTATTTCCTTTACATGCAATGATAATTAAGCTTAAAATGAAAAGTACTACTAATTTCTTGAAATGCATTTTAATGTATTAGATGCTTTAAAATTAGCAATCTATTTTTTATGCTTTCAAAACTTAGCCCATTTTTTTGAATAGTCATCTAGAATCTCTCGTAAGTTTTATAAGATAATAAACCTCACAAATTGTTTAGGAATAAAAAAGTCTCGAATATTTTTAAAAACATCCGAGACTTCTTAACCTTAACCAAATCATTTAATTAATATATTTTATCTGTGGCTCTATTAGAAGACAAATCAAGATACCAATCCTTTTTTACGCTACCTCCACTAGATGCCCAGATAGCAAAATCTAAATAAGCTCTATTTATAGGCGTTGATTCTATAGGATATTCAAAAGATTCTGAGACATTAATTGCCCATGGTAATCCATTCGCTGTTTTGTAATAATAATTACTAGAAGGATTAGTAGCATCTGCAGAAGTATTAAACCAATTTACATCAGCAAGATCTGTCGGATCCTGACCTGGTAAATGTATCTCTTTACCTCGATTACCATTTACAAAAATAAACGGATCATAAGGTGGCAAACCTACAATATCCTGACTCATAGGATTGCTAAGATTAATAACAGTACTTAAGGTTACTGGAGTAGTGTACGGATTAGACGGCACTGTATTAATAAATTCGCCTCCAGCACTTTGAATTTGGTTTAAAACATTATCAAATATTATAATTGAAGCACTAGATTGACTAGCCTCAGTACCATTACCATTATTAGACACTATACCTTCTTGCAAATCCTGACCACTTATGCTAGCAATATCATTTGACGACAAACCATCTAACTCTATCCCAAATCCATTCCTAAACCCTGCACCAACTGCTTTAATAGTCCAATCAGCTTCAATATCTACTAAAAGATTATTACCATCAAGAATATGATCAACTTCGTAATCAATCACTAAATCATTAAAATCATAGTCGCCTTTTGAGGGCCAAAGATCTTCATATGCTAACGAACCTTCATATGTATTTCGCACAGCCCTTAGCGGATCATTTGGAAAGTCATCACTTTCATCAGAAACACCATCTCCGTCAGCATCTACATTAGGCCTTACCTGTAGCATCCCACCAGTTTCTATAGCTTCCCAAGGATTTGCAGACACATAGAATACAAGGTCATTAAAATCATCATCACTTCCTCCACCTGACCTTAATAAATCTTCAAATGCATTTAATAAACGTTGACGTCCAATATCCATTAATTGAACAGTATGCTGACGCATATTAGGATTCGACTCTGAAGTATTGAAATCTAGTCGAGAATAAAACTTTGTAGCATTTACATTAACACCAGAACCTGTCCAAGCATTTTGAAACAATACCCAAGAAATAGTTTTTCCTCCTTCAAAAGTACCTAATCTTATCTTATCACCTGCATATAACTCTCCGCCTGAATACGCAAGAGAAGCATTAGGTAATACAACATGAATAGAATCTATCTCACTTACATTATTCGGTGGGTTATCCGTATCAAAAACATAATAGCCAAGTGCATTTCTATACCCAGCTCCTTCAGTTACAAAAGTTACCCAAACATCACTCAACTCGTTAACTACCACATCAAGCTCATTGCCTGTGGTTAAATATTCAGGATTATAATTAGGGACAGGTTTCCCTTCTGGTAAAGACGCATTAACATCGTCTAAGAAGGTCTGACTTAATTGATCACTTTCAGACTCAAGATAATGAGGTAAACCTTTCCAACTACCAGTATTAAAATTACCCATATAGTAATAATTACCTGATATAGGTATAGCATCAGAATTAGTATTAAAAGTTCTATTACTTGGTCTTGTTTCAGGTATTCCACCAAATTCAATATTAATCTGTGGCTCAACACTTACAGTCTTTTGGTTAGCAAACCCTACACTATGTACCTGAACAAAAACCTCATCTAAATAACTTGATACTTCAATCTTAGTTTGTAACACACCTAATGAATTAGTAAATGCGTTAGATATAAGCTTACCGCCAAAATCTGGATGACTCGTAAAGAAACTAACTTTAACTCCAGGTAACGCAACATCTGCAATACTTTTTACCACAATTCCCATTTCTATCTCCGAAGTGGTATTAAAATCAAAATTAGCCGGAATATTAAGTTGTGTAATATCTTCTATTGATGGATCTGATTGATCATTTTGATTATCCTCTACATCCATATTACATGAAAATACTAATACAAGAAGTAAGAGGGATAAAAATATTCTTTCTTTCATGGTTGTTAAGTTATGATTATTGCAAAATTGGTTTTCCAAAACGACTGTCTGTGGTTAAAATCGTTCAAAATATATTTTACTTCGACAAATCTTTGATTATTATAGATAAGCGGAAAAACTCATATTTTAATATTATTTTGGTTAAATATCGTAAAGCGTTAATTGATATATATTTAAAAAGAAAAAGACATAAATTATTGAAAAAGACTATCTTCAACAAAAACCCTTAATAAAACATTTCCGCAACTTTAATGAATCATTACAGTTATCTTCTTATTGGCATTTTAGTATATTAGATGCTTTAAAACTTAGTAATGTTTTTTGATGAACTTTAAACCAACCTCTATTTTAATTGTTATAGCCTTTCTTTTTGGCTGTAACAAATCGCCAAAAATCTCAGCAACTAAAAAAGACCAACCATTAATAAATTATGTTAATCCTTTTATTGGCACTGGCGGTCATGGACATACGTATCCTGGAGCTACAATGCCTTTTGGAATGATGCAACTGAGTCCAGATACTCGTCTAGACGGTTGGGATGGATGTTCTGGCTATCATTATTCCGATAAATATATCTATGGGTTTTCACATACACATCTTAGTGGCACTGGTGTTTCAGACTATGGTGACATTTTACTAATGCCAACAAATGCTGTGAATTTTAATAATGGGGCTGATGAAAAAGTAGGTTATCGCGCTCATTTTTCACACGACAATGAAATTGCTAAACCAGGTTATTACAAGGTTAAGCTAGACTCAACAAACATTGATGTGGAATTGACCGTTTCATTACGAAGTGGAATTCATAAATACCAATTTCCTGAAGCCGAAAATCAAATTATTATGTTAGATCTAGATCATCGTGATGAATTATTAGACTATAAAATTCAGCAAGTCGATGACAAAACCATTACAGGCTATAGGCATAGTAAGGCTTGGGCAACCGATCAGCGTTTGTTTTACTATATGACATTTTCGCAACCCATAAAAGATGTGATTTACGAAGAAAACGAAAAACACATCTCTAAGAACTATAAATATGAAAGCAAAAAAGCCGGAATTATTTTAGACAATCCTAATAACGAACCTGTTTATATAAAAATTGGTATTAGCGCTGTAGATGAAAAAGGTGCAAAGGAAAATATGACCGCAGAAATAGGTTCTAAAACCTTTGAAGATGTTAAACAGGAAGCACAAAACTATTGGGAAAGCCAACTTGAAAAAATTGTTATTAATAGTGACGATGTAGATAAAAAAACCAATTTCTACACCGCTCTTTATCACACCATGATAGCTCCAAACCGCTATCAAGATGTCGATGGTCGTTATAGAGGCATGGATTTAGAAATTCATCATACTGACTTTAATTACTACACTGTATTTTCGCTTTGGGACACCTATCGTGCTGCTCACCCATTGTATACCATAATCGAAGAAGAACGCACTAATGATTTTATCAATACATTTTTAGCTAAATATGATGAAGGTGGTATAATGCCTATTTGGGATCTTTCGGCTTGCTACACAGGTTGTATGATTGGCTACCATGCTGTTCCTGTTATTGCAGATGCGTATTTAAAAGGTATTAAAGAGTATGATACAGAAAAGGCTTTTACTGCCATGAAACATTCTGCTACCAGAGATCATTTAGGCTTAGAATCTTACAAAGAATTTGGGTTTATTCCTGTTGAAAATGAAAGCGAATCGGTTTCAAAAACCTTAGAATATGCTTATGATGATTGGACGATTGCCCAAATGGCAAAAGCTATGGGTAAATCTGATGATTATAAAACCTACTCTGAACGCGCTCAGTATTATAAGAATATCTTCGATCCAGAATCGCAATTTATGAGAGGTCGTTTTAGAAATACATGGTTTGCTCCTTTTGATCCTTATGAAGTGAATTTTAATTATACCGAAGCTAATTCATGGCAATACAGTTATTATGTACCTCAAGATATTTCCGGATTTATAAAACTACTTGGAGGAAAAGATAAGCTTGAAGCACACTTAGATAAACTTTTTACTGCTGAAGCAGAAACTTCAGGACGCAACCAAGCTGATATTACAGGACTAATTGGGCAATATGCACATGGCAACGAACCTAGCCACCATATGGCTTATCTCTATAATTTTGTAAACAAACCTCCTAAAACTCAAGAGAAAGTACACCAGATTCTTATAGAATTATATAAAAATGAACCTGATGGTATTTCTGGAAATGAAGATTGCGGACAAATGAGCGCTTGGTATGTATTTTCATCTTTAGGATTTTATCCTGTAACACCTGGAAGCAATCAATATATCATTGGAACTCCTATTATGGATAAAGCCACGTTTAATTTAGAAAACGGCAATCAATTTACCATTAAAACTTATAATCTAAGTGACACCAATAAGTATATAGAACAAGTATATCTCAATGGTCAAAAACTAAATAAAACCTACATCACCCACGAAGATATTATGAAAGGTGGCACATTAGAGTTTAATATGACAGACAAACCTGCGGTTTGGGGAAGTCTAGACGGACAAGAACCTAAAACCTCTATAGATGAGCATATTATTGTTCCTACGCCATTTATAGCAAAAGGAGATGTAGCCTTTAAAGGAGAAACCGAAGTAGAATTAGGTATTGCCAACTCAAAAACTGAAATCTTTTACAGTTTAGATAATTCTGAATTTAAATTATATGATAAGCCTTTTATAATTTCTAAACCTTCGGAATTAAAAGTCTATGCAGCAAATGCTTCTGGTAAACGAAGCAGCACCATTGCAACCCAATTTTATAAAATAGATCCTAATTTAAGCATCAAACTTGAAACAAGTTATGCCAACCAATATAATGCTGGTGGTAATGATGCACTTATTGATGGCATTTTTGGAGCTAAAGATTTTAGAACAGGAACATGGCAAGGCTATTGGGATGAAGATGTTATTGCTACAGTTGATTTAGGAAGTCAAAAACCTATAAATATGGTAACTGTAAGCTTTTTAAGAGACCAACGCTCATGGATATTTCTTCCATCCAAGGTTGAAATTCTAGTATCTAACAATGGTACGACATTCAAATCTTTAGGAAATCAAACTTTAGATACCACAACAAATACAGAAGATGTCATCATCAAAACATTAGAATTCAAGCAACCTAAAACAAACTATCGTTATGTAAAGCTTATCGCCAAAAAACTAGGAGAACTTCCTAAATGGCACTTGGGCTATAAACACAATGGTAGAAGCTGGATTTTTGTAGATGAAATTTCAATAAAATAAAATAAACTAACTAACAACAACTATATATGAGCAACCAAAACAACAAATCAGCACTGGCTACATTAGTTACTGTGTTCTTTTTCTGGGGATTTATTGCAGCATCTAACGGTGTTTTTATTCCTTTTTGCAAAACCTATTTTAATATTGATCAATTTCAGTCACAATTAGTAGATTTTGCTTTTTATGGAGCGTATTACATAGGCGCGTTGTTATTATTCATTCTCTCTGGCTCCATCAAAAAAGATATTCTAAATAATTGGGGTTATAAAAATGGTATTGTCTATGGTTTATTATTATCTGCTATTGGTGCTTTTGTTATGTATCCTTCAACCGCAGGCGCTGAGCAAGGGCAGACAGGAGTGTTTTACCTTGTACTAATTGCTTTATTTATTGTTGGCTTAGGATTTTCATTGCAACAAACTGCAGCTAACCCTTTTGCCATAGCACTTGGTGATCCAAAAACAGGTTCGCATCGACTAAATTTAGCTGGAGGTATAAATTCTTTTGGCACTACCATTGGACCTATCGTTGTGAGCCTTGTTATTTTCGGATCTGCTAGTTGGAGTACTGATGAATTAGCACAAATGATTGCTAACAATCAAATTACACTTGTTACAGTTCAAGGATTATATCTAGGTGTAGGCGCATTGTTTTTAATTGCTGCTGCCTTATTCCATTTTTCAAAAAAACTACCAGCTCTTAAATCTGATACTGCGTTTGAGTCTGCAAACAAAGCTCGTAATTTATTAATCATTCTAACGCTATTAATTGTAGGTTGCTTTGGCTATATTTTTAGCACATACTCTGACGGTTCAGTTGCTACTGAAGCCATAGAACAAACACGATTAATCGTCTTATTTATTGCACTATTTGCAGTAATTGCAGCTATTTTTATAGCCTACTCTAGTGCCTCAAAAAAACCTGAAGGTTGGGGAGCAATGAAGTATCCTCAGTTAGTTTTAGGAATGCTAGCGATTTTCACTTACGTTGGTGTAGAAGTAACTATTGGTAGTAACTTAGGCGAACTGCTAAAACAAGGCATTGAAAACACAGGTTTAAATGCGCTTGGCTTGCCAGTACTTAATGATTCGCAATTAGGCATATACATCTCATTGTATTGGGGAGGTTTAATGATTGGTCGTTGGGTTGGAGCTATAACTGTTTTTAATCCTAGTAATAGACTTAAAAAAGTGTTATTGATTATAGTTCCTTATGTTGCTTTTGGTGTTATTCTCTTTTCGAATTGGATTGCTGGAAATGAATTTTCAACCAATGAAATCTTATTCTTTGCCATCTGTATTGCTGTTCAAATCATTGGATTCTTCTTAGCAAAAGACCAACCTGTAAAAACCTTAAAAATATTTAGTCTTTTAGGAATAATTGGAATGCTAATTGGCTTATTTGCCTCAGGTAACGTCGCTCTGTTTGCTTTCTTATCTGGTGGTTTATTCTGCTCCATCATGTGGCCTTGTATTTTTACATTAAGTATTGCTGGATTAGGCAAATACACGTCTCAAGGCTCTGCTTTTTTAATTATGATGATTTTAGGTGGCGCTATAATTCCTCCAGTACAAGGAAAATTGGCTGATGTATTTACTATTCAATCATCGTATTGGATTGCTGTGGCTTGTTTTGCTTATTTATTGTTTTATGCCTTTAGAACAAAAACAGTTCTAGATAAACAAGGAGTCGAATACTAATGAAATCGAAGTTGAAGTTGAATAAGCTTGATATAAACAAAGAGTGATTTATTAAAAATAGACTTCCATTTACATGGAAGCAAAACTATATATTGATGAAACGAAGAAATTTTATAAAAAACGCTGCTTTAACTAGTGCAGGATTGGCTATTGGAAACTCGCTTACCAATTGTGCTGATTCTGAATCGAAAGACAACAAATCTGACGTTGCTGTATCAACTAACAAATTACCATTAGTTATAGCCACATGGCATGTAAAAAATGCTACAACAAAGGCTATGGAAATTTTACAAGCTGGTGGTACTGCACTCGATGCTGTAGAGCAAGGTTGTAGAGTCGAAGAAGCAGACATTAATAATTCTTCGGTTGGTAAAGGTGGTTTACCAGATAGAGACGGAAACGTGACGCTAGACGCTTGTATCATGGACAAGTATGGTAATTGCGGTTCGGTAGTTTATTTACAAAACATTACACATGCAGTTTCTGTAGCTAGAAAAGTAATGGAAGACACACCTCATGTAATGTTAGCTGGTGAAGGTGCCAAACAGTTTGCTATGTCTAAAGGCTTTCAACCCGAAGATTTGCTTACTGAAGCATCTAAAGAAGCTTGGGAAAAATGGAAAATAGAAGCCAAGTACAAACCTATAATTAATATCGAAAATCATGATACCATTGGAATGTTAGCCATTGATAAAAACGGAGATATTTCTGGCGCTTGTACAACTAGTGGCTTGGCGTATAAAATGGGAGGTCGTGTTGGTGATTCACCTATTATTGGTTCAGGATTGTTTGTAGATAACGAAATTGGAGCTTGTGTTGCTACAGGTTTGGGTGAAGAGGTTGTAAAAACGGTTGGTAGTTTTTTAGTAGTAGAATTGATGCGACAAGGCAAATCACCTCAGCAAGCCTGTGAGGAAGCTATCCGTCGTATTGTATCAAAACCAAATAGTAATTATAAAGATTTTCAGGTTGGTTATATTGCTGTAAACAAAAAGGGAGAAACGGGCTCTTATGCCATACACCAATGGTTTAGCATGACCAAATTCCAAGATGGAGTTAATGAGCAAAATCAGTCTGATTATTACATTAAAAAACAATAACTTAACTCTATTAATCTATTATAATTAGTTTTATATCGTCTTTTTTTGATTCTCTCAACCTACTTGGTAAATTGCTTCAAAAATTAAAAATCCCATTGTAATATGTCTACTATTAGAGTACTTATTGTTGAAGACGATCCTATAATTGGAGAAGACATTCGCGATATACTTACTAATGTAGATTATACTGCTATAGGTGTGGCTTACTCTAAAGCGGAAGCCATTGATTATATTAATAATGAAAACCCAGATTTAGTGCTTCTTGACATTAATCTAGATGGTAATTATGAAGGTTTTGATATTGCAGAACATATAAACCAAACCCGTAGAATTCCTTTTTTATATCTCACCTCTTACTCTGGAAAAGAAATTATAGAACGTGCAAAACCTACTATGCCAATGGGCTATATCGTTAAACCATTCAATGAAAAAGAACTCTACTCTAACATAGAGGTAGCGCTTTATAATTTCTCAAAATTTGTATTACCTGCTACCTTTAATATACAATTGATTAACTCTAAAATAAATTCTTCATTAACACAAAGAGAGTTTGATATTCTTGAAGGTTTGTTTGAAGGAAAGACCAACAGACAATTAGCAGAATCTAATTTTATAAGTGTAAATACAGTAAAAACCCATATTAAGAATATTTACGAAAAAATGAATACCAACACACGTTCAGAAACAATTACATTGGTACATTCATTACTGCTATAAAATTACTTAGGAAGCACAAACGATACCGAAGTACCACTATTATTAGTAATGCTAATAGATGCTTTCAACTTCTTAGAAAGCGAATTTATAAGTCGTTGCCCAAAAGATTCTTTTTTGCTATTTTCAATAATATCTTTACGTATACCAATACCATTATCTGTTACTTTTAAGGTATAGAACTCTTCGCGTTCAGACATTTTTAAAGTAATTTCGGGCTTGGTTTTTACTCCAGCTGGAAACGCATGCTTTAACGAATTAGTAATCAACTCATTAACAATCAACCCTAAAGGGATTACAGATTCCACATCCATCTTTACTTTATCTGCATTTATGGTTAAATCTATATCATATTCTGTTTTATTATAAGAGTTTAAAATACTCTCTACTAAACTTTCAAAATACTGCTGAATATTTACCATATTCAAATCTTCACCTACATATAAATTTTTATGTAATAACGCCATAGATTGCACGCGGTTTCGCCCATTTTGCAACACTTCTAACACCTTTTCATCTTCTACATACTTTGATTGCAAATTGAGCAGGCTCGAAATCATCTGCAAATTATTTTTAACACGATGATGCGTTTCATGTAACAATAGCTCTCTATCTTTTAATGCCTTAGAAATTGTTATATTTTTACTTTTAATCTTTTGATTCATTTTTAGCAGTGTAAATGCTGCAATAGCTAATAAAGCTATACCAATCAGTGAAATCATCATTATTGCTCTAGAACGCGACAGTCTAGTTTCTGAAATCTCATTTTCTTTACTCAACAAAGCAATTTCTGCATCTTTCTTTTGCTGATTATAAAGCACATCTTTCTCAGCAATAATTTCAAAAGACTCCTTAGAATAAATAGAATCATTTAATTTTGAATAAGACTTATAATTATTTAAAGCTTGCTCATAACTTCCACTTTTTTCATACGCTTCTGCTAACAAGTCATAAGCTGATAATTGCTGATATAGTGAATCGTGCTCATCATAAGTAAACACATCTTTTAAATGCCCAATAGCTTCACTATAACGCCCTAATTTTATAAGTACTTCACCCATATTTAGCTTAGACTCACACAAATTATATGTACTGCTCAAATTCTCTCTAATTTGTAACGCTTTTAAATGCTCTTCATAAGCTTCATCTAAACGACCTTGCTCTTGACGCAACAATCCTAAAAAATCATAATGAAAGCCCATCTCACGAAACGTTGGAAATACAGCATTATATTCTTTTTGTTTCTTTAAATGATATTCAGCCTTTTCAAAATCACCAAGATCAGTATATAGCATTCCTAAATTAGCATTAGAACTTGCCATACCTGTACTATCCTTTAACTTTTCGAACTGTTCTAATGCTAAAAGGTAGGTGTCTTTTCCTTTTTCTACTTGGCCTATATTAATGTAAAACCCAGCTAGCGAATTGTTTATTCTAGCACGCTGTTCTGTAGTTCCAATAACATCATAAATGGCCGCAGCTTCAATAAGATGCTTTTGAGATACAACATTATTCCCTAAAAACATATTGATACTCCCTATAAAATGGGCACTATTAGCAACATCAATAGAATCGTTATGTTTTAAAGAAAAATCATATATGGATTTATAAATCTGTAATGCCGTTTTATAACTGCCTTGCCATCTATGGCTTGCAGCAAAAATGTAATTATTACGACGTATATCTATGCTATCGTTTTCAATGTAGTTTACCTTTAAATCTTCAGCAATACGTTTTGCCTTATCAGGATCTCTTTGTACCAGATACTCACCCAATAAGAATAAAGATTCTTTTTTTATGGTCTTATGTGCATTGCCATCTATAATGATCTGCAAACTATCTTGATAAGCATCTACAGGTGCATCTTGACTGTGACTAAAACTGCTAAACAATAAATATAAGATAAGGTATATATGGTTAATCTTCATACAGGAAATTTAGTAACACAAAGATAATAAAGGCATTAAATCCAAAAATCACCCATAAGGATGAAATAAAACCAAATACAGTTTAAGAATTTTACAACCGCTATTAATCTAAGACATTATGAAACGATTTGTTATTCTTCTATACATCGCTATTGGGCAAAGCTTAATAGCACAAGTAGGTATTGGCACAACTACCCCAGATAATTCGAGCATTTTAGATGTTGAATCTGACGAAAAAGGAATTTTAATCCCTAGAATGACAGCGCTAGAGCGTATAGGAATAATTGCTCCAGCAGAAGGCCTAATGGTCTTCCAAACAAATGATGTTAAAGGGTTTTATTTCTTTGATGGTACGTCTTGGGATCGAATGTTAAAAGAAAGCAAGGATCCTGTACCTACAGGTGCTATATTTAGTTTTCCTTTAGAAACTCCACCAACAGGCTATTTGGTGTGTGATGGTAGCGCTGTAAGCCGAACTACATATGCAGGTTTATTTGCTGTATTAGGTACAACTTACGGTGCTGGAAATGGCTCTACAACTTTTAATTTACCCGATTATAGAGGCAAATTTCTAAGAGGTTATGACGATGGTGCTGGTAATGATCCAGACGCAGCTACTCGACAAGACCGAGGAGATGGCACAACTGGAGATGCTGTTGGAACACTACAAGACGGAGATATGGAAAGTCATTTACATCAAGTAGATCCTCCAATTACATATTCTAACTCAGCAGGCAATCATAATCATAATACTAATGTTATTAACGTAACAACTGGTTCTGGAGGAAATCACTCACATAACACTGCACCTAGAACAACTAACACAAATACTACTGGTAATCATGCACATCAAATTAGAGGAAATCTAGGAAGAATAAGCACTTCTGCCTTTGGTGATATAGACTTTCAAGTTGATGATATGGGAAACTCTGGACCAAACGCTTTTAACACACCTGCTGCAGGAAACCACAGTCACATTGTTAATATACCTGCTTTATACACCAATACTACAGGCAACCACGTTCACAGTGTCTCAATTCCTTCAAGTACTACAACCCATTCTGGTAATCATACGCATAGCACTAACATTGCTGCTTTTAATTCTGCTACTACTGGATCTAACGAAAACAGACCATTAAATATCACCGTGGTGTATTGCATAAAGTTTTAACTAAGAGTTAATTTTTTAATTTTAGTTTTTAAGTCTGGCGTTGCTAAGCTTTGCCAGATTAGTGAAAAAGCCGCAGTAGGGAGCGGCTTTTTCTTTTTCTTAAAACCACTTAACAGTCAGCTCTGCTAATCTCTCTTTATATTTAGTATAAGGTGGAAATAATGATTCATTAATCCCAAAAGCATATTGCTTTACTACTGCCCTCTGATTACTAAAAGCTTTAAACCCATAAAAACCATGGCTTTTACCAATACCACTATTATTAACACCTCCAAATGGCAAACTATGATTAGAATAATGGATAACATTATTATTAATGCATGTACCACCCGCTTTAGTATGCATCATAATTTGTTTTCTGTGTTTTTTACTATTACTATATATATAAAGCGCTAATGGCCGTTCTTTAGAGTTAATGTAAGCTATCGCTTCTTCTAATGTGTTATAAGACACAACAGGTAAAATTGGCCCAAAGATTTCCTCATTAAGCAAAGTAGCTCCTTCTTTTAAATTAGATACTATTGTTGGTGCTATATATTTAGAATTAATATCTACATCACCTCCAATGTCTATTTTAGCATCCAGACTTTTTGCATTACCAAGATGAAGTTTTAAACGCTTAAAATGTTTTTCAGACACAATTCTAGCATAAGACTGTGAGGTTTTAGGTTGGTTGGTATAAAATTGGTTTATCCATTTTTTACAGTTTTCTATAAACTGATCTTTTATGTTTGCATCTATCAAGATATAATCTGGTGATACACATATTTGGCCAGCATTCATAAACTTTCCCCAAACAATACGCTTAGCAGCTTTATCTATATTTGCTGTCTTATCTATTACTGTTGGCGATTTCCCTCCCAACTCTAGCGTAACTGAAGCTAAATGCTTTGCCGCAGCAGACATAACAATTTTACCAACTTGCGGTGAACCAGTGAAAAAGACGTGATTAAAAGGCAGTTCTAATAAGTAAGTAGATGTTTCTACTTCACCTTCAACCAATGCTACATCTTCTTCTTTAAAAATAGCAGCAACAATCTCTTTCATTAATGCTGAAGCATTTGAAGTCATTTCAGACGGTTTTATAATTACAGAATTACCAGCAGCAATTGCCGAAACCAATGGACCAAATGTTAAGTTGAAAGGAAAATTCCAAGGTGATATAATTAAACACACACCTTTAGGTTCATAAATATAATAAGAACCAGATCCAAACATAGACAAAGGTGTTGCAACCTTTTGTTTGCGCATCCATTTATGCAAACGTGCTTTAGCATATTTAATTTCACCTATTATCTGATAAATCTCTGTAAGCTCGGTTTCTACCTTTGGTTTATTTAAATCTTTTTGTAATGCTTCAATTATTTGAGCTCTGTAGGTTATCTCAATAGCTGTTTTAAGCTTATCTAATTGTTTAATTCTATAACTATATGATGTTTGCCCTACACTAATCTGTTTTGATTGTTGTTTAACAAACAATGAATAATATGGGTTGTGGGTATAATTGTTATTCATAATCATCTAAAATTATATCAATATTGTGTATTTCATCGATAATATCTGCAAAGCGTTTCATTTAGTCTAAAAAACAGTGTTTTTAATCCGTAAAAACACCTGTTTTAAAGGGCTACGAGCTCATTTTATGTATTTCATCGATGTTTTTGGTTTTCGCATGCCAGATATCTAATTTCCTTCTTGTTTTGTCCAAAAATTTCACTCCAAACAAGCAAACCTACGTTACTTTGAACCGAAGTTAAAAACAAAAAACAATTTAACAACAATGAAAAAAGGTTTAGTCATATTATTATTTTTAACAATGTCTTTAGCAGGATTTGCTCAGCAAGATGTTGTAAGTAATGTTGAGACTGAATTTGTTGATACTGTAAAAGCTGAAAAGCCTGAAGCTAAGAAAACTGTTATTTCTGCTAAAGTGAAAGCTAAAGTATTAAAAATAAACCGTAAGAAAAGTAACGAAATCATAAGTATTAAAGCTTACAGAAAAAGTCTTCAGATTAAAGTTAAGACTGTTAAGCTTTGCTAAAAAAACATGCTATTAACCACTGAAAAAGCCGAAAAACCTATGTTTTCGGCTTTTTCTTTTGTACCAATTACACCTTAAGAAACAATTCCATTTCAAATTGATTTACTATATTTTTTAAACCTAACTTTTCAACCTCATTGATTTTATAGGTTAAACGCTCATCAACATTATTAATTTTAACTTCTGGAATTATAGATTGTATTGCTGAAAATAAATTTTGCCAATGTAAAACTGTATTATCTAAAACTTCAAACTGGGCAATATAACCACTCTTAGGATTTATTATAAAATAAGATTGTAATGTACCATCAACTTTAACCAGATAATATTTAAAATCGCCTTTTATGACACTCTCTTTTTGGTTATCCCAAGAATACAAATCCTGATTTAGGAATTCAACCCAGTTAAAATCGCGATGAGAAACTTGGCTCAAGGAATAATTTGTCTCTCTTTGAGTTAAAAGCCTCCCTTTATAACATTTAAAATGTTTACAAATTTTAAATCCTATACCTTCATAAGACTTAATTGCTTTTTGGTTCTCAGTAATTACTTCTAGTTGACATTTTGTAATCCCATTTTTAATGAGTTCTGGAATAGCATACTCATAAATAGATTTTACAATGCGTCTCCCTCTATATTCAGGAATCACTCCTGTACCAGAATTATATGCTATTACATAACCTTGCCGTTTATCTATCGCATTAATAATAAAGCCAACTAATCTATCTTCGTTAAACATACCATAAGACAAATCGTATCTTACTCCTGCTACCTCCCAACGTTTTTTATAAAAATTATAATCGGTTGGCATTGGTACAAAGTAATTTTCAAATGCTAATAGAAAGCATTCCATAATTATATTAAAATCAGTATTTCCTAGGTGTTTAACCTGCATATTTCATTGGTTTAAAAGTAATTGCTTAAAATTACAAATTCCCTTTTTAAACCCTTAAAACACTACAAACGTGTTAAATAGAATATATTACACAACCAAAAACAGCAATCTCTTCATAAATATTTTAATTTCTCATTGCTTCATTTCACGATTTAAGTTTTGTAATTTGCGAACTGTCGGCAAGATTAACTTTCATAAGCTTGTATTTATATACAATTCGCTTTAGACTGCACTCAAGCTGATATTATTATCAAATCAAACTTCAGATATGTCAGACCAAAAACGTCTCTTCCTTGTTGATGCTTATGCGTTAATATTTCGTGGCTACTATGCTTTTATAAAAAACCCAAGAATTAATTCTAAAGGAGAAGACACCTCTGCCATAATGGGTTTTATGAACTCGCTTTTAGATGTCATTAAACGCGAACGACCAGATCATTTAGCTGTTTGTTTTGATAAAGGAGGAAGTGTTGATCGTGTAGAGATGTTTGAAGCCTATAAAGCTAACAGAGATGAAACACCTGAAGGCATAAAAACAGCTGTACCTTACATCTATGAGATTTTAAAAGCTATGCATATTCCTATTGTAATGAAAGAAGGCTATGAAGCTGATGATATTATAGGAACCTTATCTCGACAAGCCGAAAAAGAAGGTTATAAAACGTTTATGGTAACACCAGATAAGGATTTTGCACAACTTGTTACTGAAAATATTTTTATGTACAGACCTGTATTTGGCGGAGGTTATGAGACTTGGGGAATTCCTGAAGTACAAAAGAAGTTTGAAGTCACTGATCCTATGCAAGTGATTGATTTTTTAGGCATGATGGGAGATGCTTCTGATAATATTCCTGGTCTTCCTGGTGTAGGGGAAAAGACTGCCAAAAAATTCATTAACCAGTTTGGTAGTATGGAAGGGCTTTTAGCCAACACAGACCAACTAAAAGGCAAGATGAAAGAAAAGGTAGAAGCCAACAGTGAACTTGGTTTACTATCTAAAAAACTGGCAACTATCATGATCGATGTTCCTGTTGAATTTGATGCTAAAAATTTTGAATTAGACCATCCAGATATTGAAAAAGTAAAGCAAATTTTTCAAGACCTAGAATTTAGAAGACTAACAGAAAATTTCATTAAAACCTTTACACCTCAAGACACCACTAGCGAAGCACAAAGCACAACAAAGAAAACTTCAACTTCGGTTTCATCTTCAACTTCGTCTTCAAAGTCCGCAGGCGCAGGTCAATTTTCACTTTTTGGATCAGAAAATGCAAATGGATCAGCTTCCGAAGAAACGAGTTCAACATTCTCAAGGCAAACAGCACAAACCACATCACATTTTTACCAAAGCGTGACTTCAGGAATGGCTACTAAATTGTTTATTAAAAATTTAATAACTCAAAGTTCTGTTTGTTTTGACACAGAGACCACAAGCATTAACCCTCTTGAAGCAGAGTTGGTTGGTATTGCATTTTCTTGGGAAACTGGCAAAGGGTTTTATATGCCTTTTCCAGAAGATAAAAATGAAGCACAAACGCTTATTGAAGAATTAAAACCTTTCTTTGAAAATGAAAACATTGAAAAAATTGGTCAAAATTTAAAATACGATATCAAAGTTTTAGCCAAGTATAATATCGAGGTAAAAGGCAAATTGTTCGATACCATGTTAGCGCATTATCTCATCAATCCAGATATGCGCCATAACATGGATGTTTTAGCCGAAACTTATTTAAATTATACTCCTATATCAATCACAGAACTTATTGGCAAAAAAGGTAAAAATCAACTCTCAATGCGAGAAGTTCCTCTTGAGAAACAGACTGAATATGCTGTTGAAGATGCTGATATCACCTTACAACTAAAAGAGCATTTTGAAAAAGAACTAGGCGAAGCCAACACACAAAAGCTTTTTGATGATATTGAAGTGCCTCTTCTTAGAGTTTTAGCCGATATGGAATTGGAAGGTATTAATCTAGACAAAGATTTCTTAAGCAAACTTTCAGAGCAATTAGATAACGATATTGTTAATCTTGAAAAAAGTATTTATGAAGCCGCAGGAGAAGAATTCAATATTGCTTCACCAAAGCAATTAGGTATCATTCTTTTCGAAAAAATGAAGTTGGTAGACAAGCCTAAAAAAACAAAAACTGGTCAATATAAAACCAGCGAAGACATTCTATCTTTTTTAGCCAAAGAGCACGATATTGTTAAAAATGTTTTAGACTATCGTGGATTAGCAAAACTAAAAAGCACATATGTAGATGCCTTACCAGAACAGGTTTTTGAACAAACTGGTCGTGTACATACAGATTATATGCAAACGGTTGCAGCCACAGGACGTTTAAGTAGTAACAATCCTAATCTTCAAAATATTCCTATTCGTACCGAACGTGGAAGACAAGTTCGTAAGGCTTTTATTCCAAGAAATGAAGATTATACTTTATTAGCTGCAGACTATTCACAAATAGAATTAAGAATCATTGCGGCTTTAAGTGAAGAAGAAACCATGATTGAAGCTTTTAAAAATGGCGAAGACATTCATGCTTCAACCGCTTCAAAGGTGTTTAATGTTCCTATTTCAGAAGTTACTAGAGAACAACGTAGTAATGCTAAAACCGTTAATTTCGGAATTATATATGGTGTTTCTGCTTTTGGCTTGAGCAACCAAACCAACCTAACACGTAGCGAATCTAAAGAACTCATAGATACGTATTATGCAACTTATCCTAAACTTAAAAACTACATACAAGATCAGGTAGACTTTGCGCGCGATAACGGTTATGTACAGACGGTTTTGGGTCGTCGTCGCTACTTAAAGGATATTGATTCTCGTAATGCTGTGGTACGTGGTGCAGCAGAGCGTAATGCGGTAAACGCACCAATACAAGGAAGTGCTGCTGATATTATTAAAATTGCGATGATTAATATTCACAAAAGATTAAA
Organism: Winogradskyella sp.; assembly: GCF_025210595.1. GTDB lineage: Bacteria > Bacteroidota > Bacteroidia > Flavobacteriales > Flavobacteriaceae > Winogradskyella. The sequence continues at coordinate 34,647 of NZ_JAOARH010000037.1, read as the reverse complement.
TGAAGGTAACTATAAAACAAAAATGCTGTTGCAAGTGCATGATGAATTAGTCTTTGATGTTTACAAACCAGAGTTAGAAGGTTTAAAAAACCTCATTAAAACCGAAATGGAAAACGCTTATCAACTTTCTGTACCCTTAGATGTGAGTTTAGATATTGGTGATAATTGGCTGGAAGCGCATTAAGATAAACAGAATTAACGTTATCGTTTTTTAGTCTTACGTTTTTTCTTGCCCTTATACTTTACTTTTTCTTTTCGCTGATTAAAAGGCACAGCATCATTAAAGGTATGCTTAGGCTTACCAGGCTTGTTTTTGCGCCAACGCTCTTCCTTTTTGGGCAGTAATACATTAAGTAAATCTTGGCGTCCTAGTTTGTTAAGGGTGTTACGAATCCACTGTTTGTTTTCATCTTTATACCAAAAGAAAAAACGATGCTGCTCATCTTTTTCTTTTTTGGTTTTAGGTGTGTTTACTTCTTTTAAAGTATACGGATGATAACCGCTATAATAAATTACGGTAGCCACAGTCATTGGTGTTGGTGTAAAACCTTGCACTTGTTCTAACTGAAAACCCATATCTTTTGTTTCCGCAGCAAGGTTTGCCATATCTTCTGCTTCGCAAGCTGGATGATTTGAAATAAAATATGGAATCAATTGAAGCTTTAGTTTATGCTTCAAATTAATTTTATCAAAACGATCTTTAAACTTATGAAAATAGCTAAATGAAGGCTTTCGCATTAATTTCAACACAGGATCGCTGGTGTGTTCTGGCGCAACTTTTAATCGCCCAGAAACGTGCTTTGTCATGACTTCTTCAGTATAATCATCGAGTTCTTTAGCATCTGCGTTTTTATTAAACTCTGGCACTAACATATCGTGCCTTATACCACTTCCTATAAAAGATTTTTTAACCTTTGGATGCTTATCAACCGCTTGATATAACTGTGTTAAGGGTTTGTGCGACGTATCTAAATTACTACAAATTACTGGCGAAATACAAGAAGGCGCCACACATTTATCGCATATAGACTGTATTTTGCCTTTCATCTTGTACATGTTAGCACTTGGCCCACCAATATCTGACAAATAGCCTTTAAAGTCTGGCATATTAGCAACTATATCAACCTCTCTTAATACAGATTCTTGACTTCTTGAAGCAATAAACTTACCTTGATGTGCCGAAATGGTACAAAAACTACAACCACCAAAACACCCACGATGTATATTGATTGAAAATTTAATCATTTCGAACGCAGGAATTGGACCTCGTTTATTGTATTTAGGATGAGGCAAACGTGTGTAAGGCAACTCAAAAGAAGCATCAATCTCTTCTTCTGTCATAGTTGGATAAGGCGGATTTATCATAAGTATCTTCTCTCCTACCTTCTGAAAAATACGTCGTGCAGCTAATTTATTAGATTCCTGCTCTATAATTTTAAAATTAGATGCATAAGCTTTTTTATCTTCCAAACAGGTTTCATGTGAAGCAATTTCTACATCTTCCCAATGTTTATTTTTAGGGATATTAGCTTCAGCATTTAACATAACAGCGGTTTGTTTCACTGTATTGATACTAGAAAAAGGCACACCTTTTTGAAGCAAACGCACTACTTCTCGAAGCGGTTGTTCTCCCATTCCGTAAACCAACATATCTGCTTTAGAGCTTTCTAGAATACTTGGCATGAGTTGGTCGCTCCAATAATCATAATGTGTTACACGACGTAGAGAGGCTTCAATACCACCAATAAGCACAGGAACCTCTGGCCATTTTTCTTTTAAAATTTTAGAGTATACAGTTGTAGCATAATCTGGTCGAAATCCAATCTCACCATTTGGCGTATAAGCATCTTTATCTCGACGCTTCTTATTAGCATTATAATTGCTAATCATAGGATCCATACAACCACCTGTAACACCAAAAAATAATTTTGGCGCACCTAACTTTACAAAATCTTGAAGATTATCATTTACATTGGGTTGTGGCACAATAGCAACACGAAGTCCATAACTTTCTAGAATACGACCAATTACTGCAGGACCAAACGATGGATGATCTACATACGCATCACCACTAAATAAAATAACATCTAACGCATCCCAACCGCGTATTTTCACCTCTTTATTTGTGGTAGGCAACCAACTAGAAAGTCTTAATTCATTCATCACACTGCAAAAATAGTTAAAAACAACGTCTTCATCTGTATGGCTAACAAATGAAACCTATAGCACTACTTATTTAACAAACTATAAATCAATAGCTTTTAAACTCTCAATACGATTTCTAGCTAAAAAATCATCAATAGTTTCAAAATGTTCAATAACACGTTTTTCTTTAAACTCAAACACTTTATTGGCAAGCCCTTGTAGAAAATCACGATCGTGAGATACAAGTATAAGTGTTCCATCAAAATTTTGAAGTGCCTCCTTAAGTACATCTTTAGATTTTAAATCGAGGTGATTTGTAGGCTCATCAAGAATCAATAAGTTTACTGGTTCAAGTAAAAGTTTCACCATAGCTAATCTGGTTTTTTCACCACCAGATAGTACACTAACTTTCTTGTCTATATCATCGCCTTTAAACATAAAACGCCCTAAAATGTTTTTAATTTGAGTGCGTATATCACCTTTAGCAACTTCATCAACCGTTTGAAAAACGGTAAGATTCTCATCTAATAATGCTGCTTGATTTTGAGCAAAATAACCAATCTTAACATTATGCCCTAAACTACAAGTGCCATCAACATCAATTTCTCTCAAAATAGCCTTTATCATTGTAGACTTTCCTTCGCCATTACGTCCCACAAAACACACCTTCTCTCCTCTTGCCACAGACATACTTGCATCTTTAAATACAACATGATCTCCATAAGATTTTGAAACCTCTTTAACTGTTACAGGATAATCACCTGAGCGTTGTGATGGTGGAAAACGCAACTTTAAAGCCGATGTATCAATATCATCTATTTCAATAATTTTAAGTTTTTCGAGCATACGCTCTCGAGACGACACTTGGTTTGTTTTAGAGTAAGTCCCTTTAAACCTTTCTATAAACGCTTGGTTATCTGCAATAAACTTTTGTTGTTCTTGGTAGGCTTTTATCTGATGTGCTCTTCGTTCTTCACGTAATTGTAAATAGTGGGTATATTTAGCTTTATAATCATATATGCGACCCATGGTTACTTCTATAGTACGATTAGTGATATTATCAATAAAAGCTCTGTCATGAGAAATCACAACAACTGCATTAGCTTTATTCACCAAAAAATCTTCTAACCAAATTACAGATTCAATATCAATATGATTTGTAGGCTCATCTAGCAAAATTAAATCTGGTTTTTGAAGTAATATTTTTGCTAACTCTATACGCATACGCCAACCACCAGAAAACTCATTGGTTTGCCTTGCAAAATCTGTTTGCTTAAAGCCTAACCCCTTGAGCGCTTTTTCTACCTCTGCATTATAGTTAACATCTTCTAAAGCATAATACTTTTCACCTAAATCTGATACACGCTCAATAATTTTCATATATTCATCAGATTCGTAATCTGTTCTTGTCTCTAGCGCTTTATTTAAGCTTTCCATTTCATCGCGCATAGCAAACACATGACTAAAAGCTTTAGAAGCTTCATCAAAAACAGTTGTATTATCTTCGGTTAACAAATGCTGTGGCAAATAAGCGATAATAGATTCTTTAGGAGATCTTACATTGCCTCGAGTTGCTTTTTGAACACCTGCAATAATTTTCATCATGGTTGATTTTCCTGCACCATTTTTTCCCATTAAAGCAATCTTATCATCTGAGTTTATAGTAAATGACACCTCACTAAATAAGGTATGACCACTAAACTCTACTGCTAAATTATCTACTGAAATCATCTTATACTTCGTTAAAGCAGCAAAACTACTAAAAGGGCATTCTTATTTTAAATAATGGTTTCATTTTTTTGAAGTAATTTTGCGTCTTGATTAAGACATGAGCATTATTTCTAAAGACATATCAAAAGCTGTTACTATACTTAATAATGAAGAATTAGTAGCCATACCAACCGAAACTGTTTACGGTTTAGCTGGTAATATCTATTCTGAAAAAGCAATCAAAGCCATTTTTGAAACCAAAAAACGTCCACGTTTTAATCCTTTAATTGTTCATATTCCGTCAAAAGATCATCTGAATGAGATTGTAGAGTCGATTCCTGAAAAAGCAAAACTATTAGCAGAAACTTTCTGGCCAGGACCAATCACTTTGGTATTAAAAAAGCAAAGCATTATTCCAGATATTATTACTGCTGGCAAAGATACTGTTGCTGTTAGAGTACCAAATCATCCTACTACTATAGAGCTTTTAAATCAGTTAGAATTTCCTTTAGCTGCACCAAGTGCCAATCCATTTAATAGAATAAGTCCAACAACTGCAGAGCATGTAGAAGGTTATTTTAAAAACAAAATTAAAATGGTATTAGACGGAGGTGCTTGTAAAAAAGGCATTGAATCTACTATAATAGGTTTTGAAAACGATGAGCCTATTATTTATCGTTTGGGCTCTACTCCAATTGAAGCTATTGAAGCTGTTATTGGAAAAATTGGCATTAAGAATAAGAAAGACATCGCGCCTGAAGCTCCTGGCATGTTAGAGCGTCATTATGCTCCTAAAACAAAAACCATACTCACAGATAATCTTAATAAAGCTATTAAAGCACATACAGGAAAACGTATTGGAGTACTAGCCTATAGTGATATTATAGACGATGATGTTATAGACTTCAAAATTGTATTATCTGAAGATAATAATCTACAAGAAGCGGCTTCAAAACTATACGATGCATTGCATCAATTAGACCAACAAAATTTAGACATTATTATTGCCGAACAATTACCAGATTATGGTTTAGGCAAATCTATAAACGATAGACTTCTAAGAGCAACTAAAAGTTAAAAAGAAGTTAGATTTGAATTACTCTGATTTTCAGGCTAAAAAAACCACCCTTAAGATTTGCCAATCCAATAAGTTATCGTAAATTTGCAAACTCTTTTTCGGAAGAGGAATGTTTAATCTATCGCGTATTTTACGTGATTATAAATCAAATTAGTGTGGACACATTAAGCTACAAAACAGTTTCAGCTAACAAAGCTACCGTTAATAAGGAGTGGGTTTTAGTTGATGCTGAAGGACAAACTTTAGGTCGCTTAGCTTCAAGAGTAGCAATACTTTTAAGAGGTAAGCACAAACCTAACTTTACGCCACACGTTGATTGCGGTGATAACGTTATTGTTATAAACGCAGAAAAAATCAACTTAACTGGTAACAAGTGGACAGATAAAAGTTATATCCGTCATACAGGTTATCCAGGTGGTCAAAGAAGCTTGACTGCTACTGAGATGTTTGAGAAAGACCCAACCAGATTAGTAGAAAAGTCAGTAAAAGGAATGTTACCTAAAAACAAATTAGGTTCGGTTCTTTTTAGAAACTTAACTGTTGTTGCTGGTACTGAGCACGCTCACGAAGCTCAAAAACCAAAGGCAATTAATTTAAACGAAATTAACTAATGGAAGTAATTCACAAAATTGGCCGTAGAAAGACGGCTGTTGCTCGTGTGTATGTTGCTCAAGGAAAAGGCAACATTACCGTGAACAAAAAAGACATGGCGGATTATTTTACTACTGCAACACTGCAGTATAAAGTAAACCAACCTTTAGCCATGACTAACAATGATGGCAACTTTGATATTACTGTAAACGTATATGGAGGTGGTATCACCGGCCAGGCGGAAGCTATACGTTTAGCATTATCTCGTGCAATGTGCGAAATAGATGCTGAAAACAGAGCAATATTAAAGCCAGAAGGTCTATTAACAAGAGATCCAAGAATGGTAGAGCGTAAGAAATTCGGTCAGAAGAAAGCGCGTAAGAAATTCCAGTTCTCTAAACGTTAATATCCAACAACACTTAATTCAGAATCTGAATGTTCAGATTCTGAATTATTTTATTTTAATGAAATCGCTGCATAGTGCAGCAATATATAAACCAGTTATTGTTGTCCACAATGGAAACATTGGGATTTAGTTTAGCATCTAAATGAGCTAATCGCTAATAGCAAAAGCTAATAGCTAAAATAGAGCATTGCTAATTCAACAGAACGTAAACTATTACAAAAATGGAAAAAGTAGAAGTAAAAGAACTACTAGAAGCAGGTGTACACTTCGGTCACCTAACACGTAAGTGGGATCCAAACATGGCTCCTTACATTTATATGGAGCGTAACGGCATCCATATCATCAACCTTTACAAAACAGCTGCTAAAATTGAAGAAACTTGTGCTGCATTAAGTAAAATTGCTGCATCAGGTAAAAAAATCTTATTTGTAGCTACAAAAAAACAAGCTAAAGACATTGTTGCTGAAAAAGCAGGTGCTGTAAAACAACCTTACATTACTGAGCGTTGGCCAGGTGGAATGTTAACTAACTTCGTAACTATTAGAAAAGCGGTTAAGAAAATGGCTGCTATCGATAGAATGAAGAAAGATGGCACATTCAACTCTTTATCTAAAAAAGAACGTTTACAAGTAGACCGTCAACGTGCTAAATTAGAAAAGAACTTAGGTTCTATTTCTGATATGACACGTTTACCAGGTGCTTTATTCGTTGTTGATATTAAGCGTGAGCATATTGCAATTAAAGAAGCTCAAAAATTGAATATTCCAATCTTTGCAATGGTAGATACTAATTCTGACCCACGTCAGGTAGATTATGTAATTCCTGCAAATGACGATGCTTCAAAATCTATCAACAAAGTTTTATCTATAGTAGCATCTGCTATTGAAGATGGCTTAAACGAAAGAAAAGCTGAACGTGTTGAAAAAGATAACAAAGTAAAAGCTGAAACTAAAAAAGCTGAAAAAGCTCCAGTAGCAGCTCAAGAAGAAGAATAAAAACAACAATTACACGATATAATTAAGTCGTTTAATTGTTTCTTAAAAAGAATGAATTAAACGACTTTTTTAAATTTATAAACTATGGAAAATACTGTAAAAATTACAGCAGCAGAAGTAAACAAGCTAAGAAAAGCCACTGGTGCTGGTATGATGGATTGTAAAAAAGCTTTAGTTGAAGCTGGTGGTGATTTTGATAAAGCCATTGAAGTTTTACGTAAAAAAGGACAAAAAGTTGCAGAAAAAAGAGCTGACAGAGATTCTTCTGAAGGAGCTGCTGTAGCTAAAATCAACGCAGACAATACTTCTGGAGTTGCTATTGTACTTGGTTGTGAAACTGATTTTGTTGGTAAAAACGAAAACTTTGTAAAGCTTGCTAACGAATTAGGTGAATTAGCATTAAATTACAATTCAAAAGAAGAGTTTTTAGCAGGTGATTTTGGAGGCATGACTGTTGCTGACAAATTAACTGAACAAACAGGTGTTATTGGTGAGAAGTTAGAAATTACTTCATTCGAAAAATTAGACGCACCATTTGTAGGGCAATATGTTCATATTAATAAAATTGCTGCTTTAGTTGGTTTATCTGCAAAAGTTGATAACGCTGAAGTTTTAGTTAAAGATATAGCTATGCAAGTTGCATCTATGGGAGCAACAACATTATCTTACAAAGACTTTGACCCAGCTTATATAGCTTCAGAAACTGAAGCTCGTATTGCTGTAATCGAAAAAGATAATATTGAATTAGGACGTTTAGGTAAGACTTTAAAAAATGTTCCTAAGTTCATCTCTATGGCACAATTAACTCCTGAAGTATTAACTGAGGCTGAAGAAGCTGCAAAAGCAGAATTAAAAGCTGAAGGTAAGCCAGAGCAAATCTGGGATAGAATTTTACCAGGTAAAATGGAGCGTTTCATTTCTGATAATACTACTTTAGATCAAGAACAATGTTTATTAGATCAAAAGTTTATTAAAGACGAAAAGAAAACTGTTGCTGAATACGTTAAAACTTATGGTGACGTTGAAGTTACTGGTTTTAATAGAGCTAATGTAGGATAATCTATAAAATTATTCATTTATAAATTGAAAGCCTCTCAAATTTGAGAGGCTTTTTTAATTTTTAATTATTCGTTTTAAACCTATTAATCCTTGAGCATAATTAACTTTCAATAAATAAATTCCAGAGGCTAGACTACTCAAATTTATTGTGGATTCTAAATCATTATGATCTTTAAAATACATTTGTTGCCCTTTAATATTATAAACTGAAACAGATTGCATCAATGATTTTGTTTTAATGAATAAATCATTAGTCACTGGGTTAGGATAAACGGATAAATCAGGGGCAAAATTCTCATCATTGATTCCTAGAAGCTCATTATCTAGCTGCATCAAAAAAATATCTTGTGTACCTTGAGCTGAGATAATTTCTGAACTAGCACCTGAATTAAAATTAACCATATCACTAAATTCTCCAACTGAAAGTAGTTTACCCTCATTATTTAGCATAATACTTTTTCCAGTTACATTACTACTTGATGCTTGGTCTCCATTTAAATTAACAGCCCATATAAAATCGCCATCAGTAGAATATCTTGCAGCAAAGTAATCTGCAAAACCGTAAGTAGTAATATTGTATTCATCAATAGGATCTGGATCAAAATCAATATCACCTGCAAAGGTTATACTTCCTGTAATGTAAACTGTATTAGCATCTAATTCTATATCATAACTTCTATCTGATGGTCCATAATTACCTCCAAAACCAAATGCCCAATTAAAATTCCCTAAACTATCCCATTTAAGAAGATAGTTATCGTAATAAGTTCCAAATGCTTGAACAAAATATTCTGAAGCATCTGAAGGGTCAAAATCTACATTTCCTCCATATGTTCCTGTAGCGAAAATATTACCATCATCATCACAAGCTATCTTCTGGGTTTCAACACGCTCAAGTTGTTTTGCCCAAATTAAAGTACCACCTAACGTATATTTAGCAAAAAAACTTCCTCCGTTATCATTTTCAAGTAGTGTTGTACCGCTTCCAAAGTCAAAATCAAAACTTCCTCTAAAGTTTCCAGATATCAATATATTACCTGACTCATCTAAAATAGCATTATCTACATCATCGTAATTATACCATGTATTAGCTATATCACCAAACTGCTTAGATTGAACATATTCATGAAGATTATTCAATGTTATCCAAAATCCTTTTTGCCTTGTTGAACTATAACTATCAATATCACTTATAGGATCTGGTTTTAATATTCCTTCATAATAACTTCCTGTAATATGAAGATTCCCTTGTGAATCTAAAAGCAAATCTTTTGGAGTAGTCTTAGCGGTTGAACTCGTCCAATCTACTACCCATTGAAAATTTCCATTTAAATCATAAAAAGCTACAAACATTTTAAAACCTGAGCTAATGCTTGATGTTAATACTGTAGTACCAGAATCAAAATCAACATTTTCGATAAACTGACCTGCAACATAAATCCCATTATTGTCTATTGAAAGTGTATTTGCATAAACGATATTTGAAGATTCAATTACAGTAGCCCATTCTAAATCACCAACGTTATTATACTTAGACACATAGGCTTTAATATTATTACTGTCAGTAGTATTAAATATTACACTATTGTTTTCAGACGTATCAAAATCTGCTTCACCAAAAAAATATCCGGCAAGGTACACATTGTCAGAATCATCCATTACAGATTTATTTACATACTTATGTCCTGTGCCTCCAATGTGTTGAACCCATTCAAATCCCTGTGAAAAAACATTGATACTAAATAAAAGAACAACTACTGTAATGTAATTTGACTTCATAAATTTTGCATTAGTATTATATGAACTAATCGAATCAATTATAAAATGTCATCAAAAAAATAAAAAGAAAAACGTACTATTTTATTATTTTTGTTCAACTTTCAAATTAAGCATGAAATACAAAAGAATTTTACTGAAATTATCTGGTGAAGCCTTAATGGGAGATCGCCAATATGGTATAGATCCTACACGTTTAGCTGAATATGCCCATGACATTAAAGAAATAACTAACTTAGGAGTAGAAGTCGCTATTGTAATTGGTGGTGGAAACATCTTTAGAGGTGTTGCAGGTGCAGTTAATGGTATGGATCGTGTACAAGGAGATCATATGGGAATGTTAGCAACCGTAATTAATGGTTTAGCTTTACAAAACGCACTAGAAGATGCCGATGTAAAAACGCGTTTACAAACAGCTATTAAAATAAACGAAGTTGCAGAACCTTTTATAAGAAGGAAAGCAATGAGCCACTTAAACAAAGGACGTGTTGTTATTTTTGGTGGTGGTACTGGTAACCCATATTTTACAACAGATTCAGCTGCTGTATTACGCGCCATAGAAATAGAGGCTGATGTTATTTTAAAAGGTACAAGAGTAGATGGTATTTATACAGCAGACCCAGAAAAAGACAGTTCTGCAGTTAAATTTGATCATATTACTTTTGACGATGTACTTAGTAAAGGGCTTAAAGTAATGGATACTACAGCTTTTACATTAAGTCAGGAAAATAAATTGCCAATCATTGTTTTTGATATGAATAAAAAAGGAAACCTACTAAAAGTAGTTTCTGGTGAAAACATAGGCACTGAAGTTAACTTATAATATTTGGCTTAACTTTTGATAGCAATCCATTAAAATTAAAGATTATGAACGACGACATTCAATTTATCATAGACACAGCAAAAGAAGCTATGGATAATGCTGTTAAGCATTTAGAAAAACAACTTGTAAACATTAGAGCTGGTAAAGCAAGCCCTGCAATGTTAGGAAGTGTAATGGTAGATTACTATGGTTCTCAAACACCATTAAATCAGGTTGCTAATGTTAACACTCCAGATGGTAGAACAATTTCAGTACAACCATGGGAAAAAAGTATGCTTCAAGAAATTGAGCGTGGTATAATGTTAGCCAATTTAGGTTTTAACCCTATGAATAATGGTGAAACAATTATAATCAATGTACCACCTTTAACTGAAGAACGTCGTAAAGATTTAGCTAAACAAGCAAAATCTGAATCTGAAGATGCTAAAGTTGGTGTAAGAAATGCTCGTAAAGAAGCGATGAATGACATAAAAAAAACAGACGCTTCTGAAGATTTAAAAAGTAATGCTGAAATTGATATACAAGAACTCACAGATTCTTACGTTAAAAGTATAGATGGTATTCTAGACGTTAAGGAAAAAGAGATTATGACTGTATAATCAAAACTTAGATAATAATACATTAGACTGTCTAAAAAGTACGAAAACCTGTTGTTCTAAATTTATTTTAGAATCTCTATTAATTCGTTTTCAATATGTTTTAGAATCTGAAAAGAGTTCAGATTGACAAAACATTACCTTTTCAGACAGTCTCTTTTTTTAATATAAAAACTTGTTAATTTAAATGCTACAGCGACTATTTGTTGTTTTTCTACTTTGCCTTGCAATAAATAGCTTTGCTCAAAATCCTATTTCAGAAAAAAAGAATTTTTATCAATCTGAAACAGAAAAAGATTCTATAAAAAAAGCTGAGTTTCTTAAAAACATCGGAAACGGTTACTTACCCATAAACTTTTTTAATTTAGACCTTAGATATCTTATTAAATTTAATCAGTTTGAAGGATTTAGAACTGGATTAGGCGGAACAACTAACGAACGTTTTTCTGAAAAATATCGTGTTAATGGGTATTTAGTTTATGGTTTTTTAGACAAGAAATACAAGCACAGTATTGGAGGAGGTTTTAGGATTAATAAAACCTCTAATACTTGGGTAAATTTATCTTATACAGATGATTTACAAGAAACAGGAAGCTCAGCATTTTTAACTGATAAACGTTTCTTTACCTTTTTTGAACCACGACTTCTTAATATAAGTTTATTTCATAAACACATTACAAAATCTATAGGCTTACAACACAAAATTTCTAATCATTTATTGTCTGAGACCCAATTCTCATACAGTAAAATTAATCCTACGTATAACTATAATTATCTTTTAGATAATGTAGCTTATGACAGATTTAATTTGAGTACAGCTAAATTAAGTTTACAGTGGAGTCCTTTTAGTAGATTTGATACAAAAGAGGATAAAATTATTGAATCTAAAGATGGCTATCCAAAATTTACATTACAGCTTACAAAAGGTTTTAAATCGGTTTTAAACAGTGATTTTAACTTTACTAAATTAGACTTTAGGACTATACAAGAGTTTATTCACTCTAATGATGCCAAAACTAACATTACATTAGTTGCTGGCATAGCAGAAGGAGATGTACCTCTAACACATTTGTATCATGCCTATCCTAACAACATTACTAAAGAAACCATTTTGCAACGTTTTTCTGTTGCTGGTCTTAATAGTTTTGAAACTATGTACTTTAATGAATTTTTTAGCGATAAGTTCTCAACATTGCAGTTAAAACACTATTTCAGGCCATTTAAAATCTCTCAACGATTTAAACCTCAACTTGTATTAATATCTAGATATGCTCTTGGAAATATGAAAAGCATAAGTAAGCATCAAGGAATTTCATTTAATACACTTAACCACTTATACTCAGAATCTGGTTTTGAAATCAATAAATTATTGCTTGGTTTTGGATTAAGTTTTGCTTATCGTTATGGTGCATATCATATTCCTAAATTTGAAGATAATATTGCTTTTAAATTTACATTTAACATCTCGCTTTAAACAAACACTATCTAATAAAACTGTACATAAAAACAAAAAAGCCCTTCCAAAATAAGGAAGGGCTTTTCTAATAGATATTATTTGATTTTGTTACCATCTTTATCAAAAAAATGATATTCAAGATATGTGTAAGCATCTCTAGGTAAAACTTTTACCCATTTTTTGTGCTCAAAGAACCACTTTGCACGTATAGATGGATACCCCTTGGTTAAAAAGGCAGCTATAAAAGGATGTGCATTTAATGTTATCTTTTTATAGTCTTTTTTAAGAATCCGCTCTAGGTCTTGCCTAATACGCTCTACCACTTTAATTGGTGCTTCTATTTCATCACCACCAACGAGATTTGGATTCTCTTCTTTTGTTTTAATATTACGCTCTGGCCTAACACGCTGTCTGGTAATTTGCACTAAACCAAACTTACTCGGCGGTAATATTTTGTGCTTTGCTTTGTCGTCTCTCATCTCTTCTCTGAGATGATTGTAAAGTTGCTTTCTGTTTTCTGCTTTGCCCATATCAATAAAATCAACTACTATAATACCTCCCATATCACGAAGGCGTAATTGACGAGCAATTTCGGTTGCAGAGATTAAATTAACTTCTAAGGCTGTATCTTCTTGACTTTTCTCTTTGTTAGAACGATTACCACTATTTACATCTATAACATGCATAGCTTCAGTATGTTCTATAACTAAATAAGCGCCTTTAGCCATAGAAACGGTTTTACCAAACGATGTTTTTATTTGGCGTTCTATTCCATATTTTTCAAATACAGGAACTCCGTTTTTATAGTGCTTTACAATAGACTCTTTTTTCGGTGCAATCTTTTGCACGTAATCTTTTACTTGTATATACAATTCTTCATCATCTACAACAATACCAGAGAACGAATCATTAAAAATATCTCTCAATATTGAGGATGCTTTATTCATTTCTCCCAAAACTTTAGTTGGATGATGTGCTTTGTATAACTTTTTACACATTGCTGTCCATCTTGTCAGCAAATTTTGTAAATCATTATCTAGCTCGGCAACTTTTTTGCCTTCAGCTACAGTACGAATAATAACGCCAAATCCCTTAGGAGTAATACTTCTAACGAGTCTTTTTAATCGGTCTTTTTCTTCTTGAGATTCAATTTTTTGTGAAATTGAAATACGATTAGAAAAAGGTACTAAGACAATGTATCTACCAGCAATAGATAATTCTGAACTAATGCGTGGTCCCTTTGTAGAAATAGGCTCTTTTACTACTTGTACTAAAATTGATTGATTAGACTTAAGGGCATTAGCAATAGCGCCATGCTTATCTAAATCTTTTTCAAACGGAAAGTCTTTGAGACTATAATCTCTTAATTTTCCTGTGCTTACACGTTTAATGAATTTTAAAAGTGAAGGTAATTTTGGTCCAAGGTCATGATAGTGCAAAAAACCATCTTTTTCATATCCAACATTTACAAATGCTGCATTTAAACCTGGAATTACTTTGCGGATTTTAGCAATAAAAATATCGCCTACTGCAAAGTTACTATCCTCTTCATCTTTATGTAATTCAATAAGTTTTCCATCTTTTAATAAGGCAAAATCAACAATATCTGAACTCGATCTTACGATTAATTCTTTGTTCATAATGTTAATTTAAATCCCGATAGTAAACATCGGGATGGATTTTACTAAATTATTTGACACAGGATTCCGATAATAATCTATCGGATAATCCAAACAAATTATGATGTACTCTATTAAATACATCTAATTTTATATCAAAGAACGTTTTAAAAAAAACTGAAAAAAGTAGTTTAAAACTACTTTTTCTCAGCTTATTTCTTTTTGTGACGATTAGCGCGTCTACGTTTTTTACGCTTATGCGTCGCTACCTTGTGTCTCTTTCTTTTTTTACCACTTGGCATAATGAAAAATGCTTTTTAAATTAATAATCTTTTTTAATGTCTTAGTTAACTTCAACATTAGATTTTACACCTTCTAAAAATACTTTAGCTGGTTTAAAAGCTGGTATGTTGTGAGCTGGAATTTTAATCGTTGTATTTTTAGAAATATTACGACCTGTTTTCTCTGCTCTAGTTTTAATAATGAAACTTCCGAAACCTCTTAAGTATACGTTATCACCACCTTCTAATGATGATTTAACTTCTTCCATAAAAGTTTCTACTGTAGCTTGTACGTCACCTTTCTCCATACCTAATTTATCAGATATCTTAGCTACTAAATCGGCTTTTGTCATTGTTATTAGTTTTAGGGTTACTATTAATTCTAAGGGATGCAAATATATGTAATTTAATTTCAATATTTCAAGCGTAATTAATTAAAATTTAACAACATAAAGATTTAATTTTGTTAAAAATTGTAAATGAACAGATGGAATTTAGCAACACGCTAATTAATTGGTACTCAAATAATAACAGAAGCCTGCCTTGGCGAGAGACTATAAATCCTTATCATATTTGGCTTTCTGAAATAATTTTGCAGCAAACACAAGTTAAGCAAGGTTTACCTTATTATAATGCTTTTATTAAGCAATACCCTACTGTTTTTGACCTTGCAAACGCTTATGAAGAAGAAGTATTAAAACTATGGCAAGGCTTGGGTTATTACTCTAGAGCCAGAAATTTACACGCTACTGCCAAACATATAGCTTTTAGTCTAAAAGGTGATTTTCCTAACAACTACAAAGACCTAATAAAACTTAAAGGTGTTGGTGATTATACCGCTAGTGCTATTGCTTCAATTGCTTTTAATGAGGTTGCAGCAGTTGTAGACGGAAATGTTTACAGAGTATTAGCTCGCTATTTTGGCATTGATACTCCTATAAATTCCACTGCAGGCATAAAGGAATTTAAAAAAATGGCAACTTCGCTTATCGATAGTAAGCAACCTGCTATTTTCAATCAATCGATTATGGAATTTGGTGCTATACAGTGCAAACCTAAAAACCCATCTTGTATGGTTTGTCCATTAAGTCAAAGTTGTGTTGCTCTAGAAAAGAATTTAATCAATACACTTCCAGTTAAAATAAAGAAAACCAAAGTAAAAATTAAATATTTCAACTTTTTGGTGTGTATTGATAAAAGTAAAA
Source organism: Winogradskyella sp. (assembly GCF_025210595.1). Lineage (GTDB taxonomy): Bacteria > Bacteroidota > Bacteroidia > Flavobacteriales > Flavobacteriaceae > Winogradskyella. Next base: position 18,907 of record NZ_JAOARH010000037.1, on the reverse strand, counting down.
ATACATTTATAGAAAAAAGAACTTCTAAGGGTATTTGGCAGAATTTATATCAATTCCCCTTAATTGAATCTAAAAAAAGTTTATCCTCAGATGAATTTCATCTTCTCGACCTAAATCATAGCTTTTTAAAGGATCTTAAATTTGAGTATTCTTTATATAATATTAAAGACAAAGTTCATAAGCTATCTCATCAACATCTTCATACTAAATTCTGGATTATAGAAATTAATCAGTTACCTGAGGCATCAGTTCCAATTAAAGAACTAAAAAATTATCCTGTACCAATTCTTATAGATAACTTCATTAAAGCTTTTAATTTTTCGTAAAGCATAAAAACTAATAATAAGCATTTGGCAAACAGTAGCTTTACCAATATCTAATGCTCTTGAAAATTTTAAATAGATGTAAATCACATTTTTTTATTAATTTTAAAGGTGTGATTACAAAATAAGTAACTTTGTAAGCTTAAATAATTTAATATGTCTGGAACATTGAACAAAGTAATGCTAATTGGGCATTTGGGTGATGAAGTAAAAATGCATTATTTCGATGATAGAAATTGTGTTGGTAGATTTCCTTTAGCAACTAACGAAACTTACACCAATAAGACCACAAACGAAAGAGTTTCTAGTACTGAATGGCATAATATTGTTGTAAGAAATAAAGCTGCTGAAATATGCGAAAAATACCTTAGCAAAGGAGACAAAGTCTATATTGAAGGTCGTATAAAAACTAGAAAATGGACAGATGATAAAGGCATGGATCGTTACTCTACCGAAATACATTGTACCGACTTTACTTTTTTAACTAACAAGAACGAGCAGCAGCAAAATCAGCAGCAAGCACAACCTCAACAACCTACTCAAAATAGCGTTACACCAGAAGTTGATGACGATTTACCATTTTAATTAATATATTTTATTTTGGATCCCGAACCCACGGTTTTATTCTCAAATTTATTAGTCTCTAATACCTCCTTTTTAACTAGTATAATTCTTCTCATTATATTACTTGCTTGTTCTGCATTAATTTCTGGCGCAGAAGTTGCATTGTTTTCATTAACAAAATCTAATATAGATAAAGGCATTGAAGAAAAATCTTCGGCAATGGAAATCATTGCTAAATTACTTGAAAGGCCTAAAAAATTACTAGCCACTATCTTGGTGGCTAACAACTTTCTTAATATTGCAATCGTCTTACTATTTGCTTATATCGGCGAAACTATTTTTAAAGACATTACTAACACTATTGTTCGGTTTTTGCTAGAAGTTGTTTCTGCAACCTTTTTAATCTTACTCTTTGGTGAAATCATTCCAAAAATTTATGCCAGCAGAAATAGCGTAAAGTTTTCTTCCTTTATGGCAAGGCCACTAAAGATATTAGATGTTGTTTTTTCTCCCATTAGCCTTCCTATGCGTTATACAACAATAAAAATTCAAAATAGATTTGGCAAGCAGCGCTCTAACCTAAGTGTAGATCAATTATCACAAGCTTTAGAGTTAACCAATAATGAAAATACTACACAAGAAGAACAAAAATTATTACAAGGTATCGTCTCTTTTGGAAACACAGATACCAAACAGGTAATGCGCCCTCGTATGGATCTATTTGCCTTAAATATTGAAACACCTTTTGAAACTGTAATTAAAGAAATTGTTGATAAAGGATATTCTAGAATTCCTATTTACGAAGAAAACATAGATAATCTAAAAGGTGTACTTTATGTAAAAGATCTTTTACCTCATTTAAACAAAAAAACGTTTGAATGGACTACGTTACTTAGAGAACCATTTTTTGTTCCAGAAAACAAGAAACTAGACGATTTAATGGTAGAATTTAAGACCAAGAAAGTACACTTAGCTGTAGTTGTAGATGAATACGGAGGCACTTCTGGTTTAGTTTCTTTAGAAGATGTTATTGAAGAAATTGTAGGTGATATTAGTGATGAGTATGACGATGACGACTTAATTTACACAAAATTAGATGATCATAATTTTAGTTTTGAAGGAAAAACACCTTTAAAAGACGTTTATAGAATCATAAACATAGAAGATAAAGCTGAAGATTTTGAAAACCAAAAAGGGGAAGCAGAAACGCTTGCAGGTTTTGTTTTAGAAATTTCTGGAGGCTTTCCAAGAATAGGAAGTAAAATAAATTTTAAAAATTACGTTTTTACTATTGAAGCCTTAGAGCGCAAACGCATAAAACAAATTAAGCTTACGCTTTTAGATAATACAAATTAAAGTTCAACTTAAAAAGATTCTTGCTAAAGTTTATCTTGAGCAGTGCCGAAAGGCAAGAAAATATATGAAACGCATAGTAATACCAATATTAAGTCTTTTTTTATTAGGCTGTGGCAATGACCCTTTACCTAAACCCAAAGCTTATTTAAGATTAGAGTACCCAGAGGCAACCTACAAAAAAGCCACAACTCCTCTTCCATTTACTTTTGATAAAAATGAAATATCATCAACAATAACTGAAGTAAAAACTCTTGGAAACACAAAAGGAATAGATGTAAAATATCCAGCTTTAAAAGCTACGATTCATTTTACATACAAAAAGGTAAATAACCGTAATTTAGACAGTCTACTTAGAGATGCACAAAATCTTACACAAAAACACACAATGAAGGCAGATGAGATATCTTACAAACCTTATGAAAATACTAAAAACAAAGTATTTGGTATGCTATACGAGGTTGGTGGTGATGCTGCATCTCAATCACAATTCTATGTTACAGATAGCATAAATCATTTTTTAAGTGGTTCTTTATATTTCTACGCAAAACCTAATTACGATTCTATTTATCCAGCCTCTGAATATCTAAAAAAAGATATTAGACGCATTATGGAATCTGTTCGTTGGAAAAATTAATTTCTATGAGAATAAAAAAGCAGCCAATCGGCTGCTTTTTTATGATTAATTATTTGGTTTTTATTGATAAACCCAAACTCCACCTTCTTTAATCACTGCAAACGATTCTGTACCTACAGAACCATCATAAATAGCTACTGTAACAACGTACTTTTGAGCTTCTTCTGCAGAAGGATTAATGTTATCTAATACAATATTAAGAGCTTCTAAAACCATTGAATTTGTCCATTCAGAAACATTACCAACTCTTCTTTCAAAATTACTATAGTTGCCCATGCTTTCAGTTGCGTCTGGATATGTTTCCCCTAAACCTGCTACAATTGCATCATAATCTGACTGCACTAATGTGTAAGCAATAGTATTGTCTGGCTCCCATATTCCATCACTAAAGCCAAATTGTAAAGTAGTTGCAATAACATCAGTATCTCCCATCCACTCACCATCTGTGAATGTATACAGGTTACCCTGTCTACTTAAACCACCATCGTAAAAATTGTATATAATAAAAATTTCATCTTCCTCTTGTGCAAAAGGATACTTAATATTTAAAAACTGAGGCAAATAATTTTCTGGCGCTACACTATTACTAAAATTATCAAAACGACCTGGTTGTCCAAATTCCTCACCCATAGAATCATAGTCTGCAGAACTTAAATAATATACACCATCAGTCAACTCCCATTCTGTACCAGAGTATGTATAATATTCGCCTAAGTTTTCTGTTTCACCTTCTACTCCAACAGCTCTAACTGCAAAATCCTGAACTCTCCATCTTGGTGAATCTGAATCTGTAGAGCTATATTTAAGTCCTACGTGAATAGTTTCACCATCATAAGTAGAAAAATCAAAATCTTCAGACGTAGTTAAATCACCATAAATGGTTTTATCAAAACTTAAAGCAGTCCAAGTAGCTGTCATAGGATCTGTACCTGTAGTATAATCTGTAGAAATCATAACATCAATCAAAGTATCGTCTCCTAAGAAATCTATTTCTTGAGTAATTTGGAATTTTAAATCTGACTGACCTGTTAAATCTATTTCTGGTGAAATAAGCCATTCTTCAACAGCGTTAGCACCACCATCATATCCAGAACCTTGAACATTAGCACCACCAACTGTCCAGCCTAACTCATCTAAACCAGATACAGATACAAGCTCAAAACTATCATAATCTGTTGGAAATGTTGCTTGATATATGTTAGCTAAACCAACTTGTGGCGTGCTAACATATTGTTGAAAAGTTGCTAAAACAAGTTGGTCCTCCACTGGATCAGAAATTTGAGCATCTAAAATTGCTGGAATAAAATCTGATGGTTCTTCATTAGGATAAAACCCAAAAGCATCACTACCAAAAGAGGTGTAATCAGAATTTTGCAGGCTGTATGTATCTGATGTTATAAAATCACTTACACCCTCTGCGTCACCTACAAACAAATTATAACCTACATTAATTGTAGATCCTTGCCCGAAATTTGGATATTTACCCGACAAAAATCCTGGCAAAGCTAACTTAGCAGCTTCAACAGATTCAAAATAAATATTATCTAACTCTAATTCTGTATAATCATCTTCAATTAGTGTATAATCTAAAATGCCTACAATTGGGTTTTCAACCGCATCAATGTCATCATTGATATCTTCTAAAGGATTACAACCTGTAAAGATTGTTCCTATTACAATTAATAAATAAACTAATTTTTTCATTTTCTTTTTTTTTAAAAATTAAGCTTCATCCCAACACTAAATGTTCTTCCAAAACCGTAATATACTAAAGCCGTTTCAGCATTTGAATCTGAACCATCTTGAGCATCAGCTATATATTCTGTATCGAATATGTTATTAATTCTACCTGTTAAAGTTGCCTTAAAAGACCCAAAATCAAACTTATGATTTAGAGCAGCATCAAAAATGCCATAATCTGGCAATTCCCAAGCATCTGGTCTTCTAGTTGATCTATCACTAGGATTAAAATCTGCATATAAATTACCAAAGTAGTTATAATCTACTGACAACCTTGTGTCACTAGAGAATCTATAATCTGCGCCTAGAGCTAAAGTAGTTTGTGCAGCATCACCTACATGTAAATCTTTAATTAAAATATCTACAGTATCTACTAAGTTTTGTTCTTCATCACGTATTTCTACATTCTTTATATCGTCTTTCCAAATCCAATCACCAAAAGAAGCCATACCATTAAAGCTTAATTTATCAGTTGCTCGATATTTAAAATCTATTTCAACACCTTGATGTAGTGCATTTACACCTAGTACATTTGCAAAAGCAACTGTTCCATCTGGTTGTTGAAAACGGAAAATCTCTGTTCTATCATTCCAAGTAGTGTGGTATAAATTTATATTAGCAGAAAACTTCTCACCTCTATAACCGTAACCTAACTCAAAGCTAGTAATTTTTTGATTCTCAGCACCATCATTAATATCTTCATTATTAAATAATGGAAAAACAGATCTAAAGTTAGGTGCTTTTTCAAAATACCCTAAATTAGCAAATACATTATGATTTTCATCAATATTATAATTAGCACCTCCTTTACCACTGAAGCCAAAGAAATTATAACGATCGGTTTCTTGTAATGGATCACTATCTAGATAATTAAAATAATCTATTCTTTTGTAAGAAGTATTTGACGCTGCAAGCGAAACAAACGCAGACAATTTATCTTTAGAATACTCCAATTGACTAAAAGCTCCTAACCAGCCAACTATACCATCATTATGATAGTTAATCTTATCACCAACTTGAGATATTCCTAATGGGTTGTTTACGTTTGACCCAGAATCTGCATAATATTGTCCACCTAACAGATCTGTTACTTCTTGAAAGTGTATCCCTTTATAATACCTATAGTCTAAACCACCTAACAATACTAATTCATCAGACAAATCTGTTTTTAAAGTAGAAAGCACTCCATACCATTTATGATCATTACGAGATGCTCTCAAAATTGTCTCAGAACCATTTGCACCTAACGCTTCATTTTCATCAACTATTTTATCAAAGTTTATAGGACCATATAAACCATCTCTATAATCACTTGTTCCATCCGCATTAATTATAAATTTATTAACACCGCGGATACCTCCGCCGCCACCAGTACCAAAAGATGCATAAACCGCTGTTGATAATTGTGTCTTATTACTTATATCCCAATAATGATTTAAAGACATCTGTGGTTTATGGTAGAAATTATCTTCTTGGAATGTAACTTGACCATTTTTATAACCCCAATCTGCATTAAACTTTCTCCCTCTTTCACTTCTTCTATAAGTTTCTATAAGTTGTCTATTTTGTCTCTGACCATGTTGTTGTTTTGCGCCAAAAGCAGTAAATGATAATTTATGCTTTTCGTTTATTTCTTTAGAAATGTTCACAAAATAAGCTACTGCATTAAATTGAGTACCATCTACATAACCATCACCATCTGTTTTTGCAGCAGAAACTGTAGCTGCGAAACCATTATCCATTAAACCTGTTGAGTAGGTTACGCCATATTTTTCGTAACCGTCATTACCTAAAGTTGCATAAACGTTTCCTCCAGACTCAATATCGGTTGTTTTTGTAAGAATATTAATTGTACCACCTACAGATGGTACTGCAACTCTTGCCGCACCTAAACCTCTTTGCACTTGCATAGAGCTTGTAACATCACCTAAACCTGCCCAGTTACTCCAAAAAACACGACCATTTTCCATATCGTTAACTGGCACACCATTTATCATAACCGCCACATTCTCAGAATCAAAACCACGTAAATTTATACGTCCATCACCAAAACCACCACCAGCTTTGGTTGCATATACACCAGGTGTAGATTTTAAAACTTCTGGAAACTCTTGTGTTCCTAATTTTAACTGAATCTCTGTTGCTCTAATTGTAGAAACAGCAACAGGTGTTTTTCTATCAACAGCTACAGATGCAACTAACACTATTTCATCTAGACCAACATCACTAGATACTAACGTAATTGTTCCTAAGTCTGTATCACCATTAAAAACAATTGTTTGAGACACATAGCCTACATAAGAAACTATTACTTCTCCAGAACTAGACTCCGTAGTAATACTAAAATTACCATCAAAATCTGTTGTAGCTCCTTTTGTAGTTCCTTTAACTATCACATTAGCTCCTGGAAGAGGCGAATTCAAATCACCATCCATTACTTTACCTGTAATAGTTGATTGAGCAAACGCTACTGTAGTGAATAGCATCATTACAGCAACAAATAAAATTTGATTAAATTTTTTCATATAAAATTTAAATTAATTGGTTTCAATAATTGTCGCAAAATTACACATAAGGCTAATTATAACATTACCTAAATGTTAATAATTTTAACACAACTAAGTTAATTATACTTTTTGCATTTTTTATGCATGCATAATTATTCTTATGAAGAACTTGTTAAACAGTTCTTAACAATTGTTTTTGTAAAATTTTAATAAATTCTGAGTTGATGAATCGTGGTTTTCTGTATTATCATCACTTTTTAACTCATTTAGAATAGACTTAGCTAGTTGTTTACCTAATTCAACACCAAATTGATCATAACTGTAGATATTCCAGATAATGCCTTGTACAAATATTTTATGTTCGTACATAGCAATGAGCTTACCTAAACTTTCTGGTGTTAGCTTTTTAATGAGTATAGAGGTTGTAGGCTTATTGCCTTTAAACACTTTGTAAGGAAGTAGTCTCTTTTTTTGTTCTTCGGAAATGTCTTGACCATTTAATTCTTCCAAAACTTCATCTTTAGTTTTACCATTCATTAAAGCTTCTGTCTGTGCAAAATAATTAGACATTAATTTATCATGATGATCTTTGTTTCCATAAAGTGATTCTATAAAACCTATAAAATCTGCCGGTATTAATTTAGTACCTTGGTGAATTAATTGAAAAAATGCATGCTGCGAATTGGTACCTGGTTCTCCCCAAATAATTGTACCTGTTTGATAATTAATCGCATTTCCGTTTCTATCTACATATTTACCATTACTTTCCATAATGCCTTGCTGCAAATAGGTTCCGAATTGATTTAGATACTGTGTATAAGGTATTATTGCTTCACTTTCTGCCTTAAAGAAATTATTATACCAAATTGTTAACAAAGCTGAAATTACAGGTATGTTATTTTCAAATTCTGATGTCCTAAAATGCTCATCCATTTTGTTTGCGCCTACTAGTAAGTTTTCAAAATTTTCATAACCTAATGATAAACTTATAGACAGACCTACAGCACTCCAAAGCGAAAAACGGCCACCAACCCAATCTTTCATCGGAAAGACATTAGCCTCATCGATACCAAATGCTTTTACACTTTCAATATTTGTAGAAACCGCTACAAAATGCTTAGAAATTGCTTCATTTGGTAGCGACTTAAGAAACCAAGATTTTATTGAATTGGCATTAGATAAGGTTTCTTGGGTCGTAAAAGTTTTAGAAACAATAACAAAAAGTGTGGTTTCTGGATTTAAGTTTTTTACAACTTCGTTATAATGATCACCATCTACATTACTTACAAAATGTGTGCTTAAATGGTTTTTATAATACTGAAGTGAATCTACAACCATTGCTGGCCCAAGATCTGAACCTCCTATACCAATATTCACTACATCTGTCATAGGTTTCCCTGTAAATCCCTTATGCTCACCACTTACTACAGACTGTGTGAAATTTTTAATCTTTTGTTTAACTTCAAAAACTTCTGGTATAACATTCTTTCCGTCTACAAAAACTTCATCATCATTATTAGTTCTTAATGCTGTATGCAACACTGCTCTACCTTCTGTTGCATTTATAATCTCTCCTTCAAAATATTTTGTAATAGCATCCTTTAAATCTACTTCATTAGCAAGCTCAATGAGCATACTTAGAGTTTCTTTTGTAAATCTATTTTTTGAAAAATCCACATAAAAATCTTCCCACTCAACAGTTAAATCTTTCACTCTATTGGGATTAACCTCAAAAAGTTCTTTTAGATGTTTTGGTTTTATTGTTTCAAAATGTGATTGTAACGCTCCCCAAGATTCTGTTGTTGTTGGATTAATAGATTTAAGTGCCATTATTGTATATCTGTATTATTGCCTTCAGTTATTGTATTCTCTATACTTTCAGGTTCAGTTTCTAAAAAGAAAATATCATCCAACCTTTTTTTGATAGGCTTTATATAATCTAAATATTTCACTTTTAAACTATCTGAAATAGGTTCTGCTTCTGGTAATTTTTGTCTAAACGGATCTACTTGTTTTCCGTTTTTCCAAAAACGATAACACACATGAGGTCCACCAGTATTACCTGTCATACCAACCCAACCAATCACATCACCTTGTTTTACATATTGTCCTTTTTTTACATTCTGAGCTTTCATATGTAAATATTGAGTGCTATAAGTGGCATTATGTCTTATCTTAACATACTTACCATTTCCGCCTCGCCTAGTAGATTCTATAACAGTTCCATTGGCTGTTGCCATAATTGGTGTACCAACTGGTGCAGCAAAATCAGTTCCTTTATGAGGCCTTACTTTGTAACCATAATACGCTATACGTCGTTTAAGGTTATAACGGGAAGATAATCTACCAAATTTCACTGGCATCTTTAAAAAAGCTCGACGCAAGTTTTTAGCATCTTCACTAAAGTAATCTACTATATTTTTTATGGAATCTGTTTTAAACTCAAAGGCATAAAGCGAATCACCATTATGCTCAAAATAAGCTGCTTTAACATCATGCACACCTGCATAAATTGTGTCGTTTATATACTTATCTGTATAGATTACTTTAAACCTGTCACCTGGTTGAAGACGCCTAAAATCTATAGTCCACGCATAAATATCATCTGCCATTTTAAAAGCTAGTTTTTGACTAAGTCCTTTTTTCTCTAAGGTTTCTGATATATTATTCTCTATAACACCTGTAGCCGTTTTTTCTACATAAGTTATAGGCTTTGTTCTTTTATAAGCCTGAATAGAATCTTTAAAATCTATAACAACATAATCTTCTAAATTTTGTTGATAGATGAACGTTGTAGGTTTTTGGACACTATCATTTGCTTTTTCTTTAGAAAACAATAATGTATATGGCTTACCGACTTGTAGCTTGGTTGCAATATCAAAAGTGTCTTTTGATTTTTCTGCTATTTGAAATATTTTCGGATACCCTATATTATTTCGTTCTAAAATAATCCCGAAAGTATCACCTTTTTTAACAGTATCTCTTTTAAACTCATACTCTTCTACATCAAAACCAAATTCTAAAACTTGCTTTTGTTCAACTCTCTCTACTACACCTTTATTAGTATTTTTCTTTGACTCATCATTGTTACATGCTAAGAAAAATACCGTAACAAAGGCTAGTGCCATTAACCCTCTTAAACGCATCAATACTGCTATTTATAAATTATTTCCCCAATTTTTCAACTCCTCTTCTGTCCATAAATCTGGAAAGAAAATACGTCTTTGATATCTTGGATGCATATATTTTTTCCAATCGCTTCCTCCTGTTGCTTCTCCATCACCAATACCGCTTTCTATATAATGTTTTGCCGCATTATAATGTGCCATTACCCAAGTTACATTAACAGTATAATCAAAATGGCGCATTGCTTTAATTAAATCTTCGTTTTTTTGATCTTCTTCAGGTAATTCTTTAAAACGTGTCCAAAGATTTTTAGTGTTATACTCTTTCATAAATCTTAAAAACTCATCTTTATATCGCTCTTCAAAGTTGATTAAAAGTGTAGATTTCTTACCTGTTTTATGGTCCTTGCCTGCGGCTTGCCAATACAAATGTTCAAAAGCATGTGTGTACGGCGTATTCCTATCAATACTAGCTCTAAATCTATAATCAATAAGATTAATCAACTCAGTTGAAGCAAACTCAATTAAACGATATTGAGCGCTTTGAAAACCACTTGCTGGTGTTAAAGTATATCTAAATTTCATATACTGCTCTACATCCATACCATCTCTCATAATATTGAAAGATGTCGTAAGCATATCAAAATAACGACTAATACGCATTAATCTGTTTTCAAAAAAGACTACATCTAAACCTTCCTTATTTGCTACTTGAGAAATTTCCCAGAGTATCATTTTAAAAATAAGTTCATTGATTTGATGATAGGCTATAAATACCATCTCATCTGGAAGCGTGGTACGCTGAATTTGAAGACTTAATAACGCATCGGTTTGTATATAATCCCAATATGTAATTGGCTTACTGTAAAGTAAGCCATATAAATGATCATCTGTGTTTTGATCTATTTTATTATACTTCTCTTGAAGCTCATTTAAAATCTCTGTGTAATTAGGTTGGTCTGGCATAAATTAATTTTCAAGTTCTATAGGAAAATAGTGTTTTAGCCCTTTAAATTGTATTAAATCTGCACGTAAAGAGCCTACAGCTAAATCTGCTTTTATTTTTAGTGGAATTTTATTTTTATCTGCACTAACCCATAAGGTTAAACTTTCTTCTTCTTTAAAAACACGACCTGCCATTACATAAGGCCTAAATTTTATAGATTTAACTTTAACCTTAGAGCCATTTATATCTACTTTTATGGTTTCTTTACCAAGATACTTAAGCTTAAAACCATAATTTTCTTCATCAAAAAACATATTGGTTGTTATTTCATCTCCACTTTTTAAAGAAGATATATCAATATTATTTCTTAGATAGTAATACATAGACACCATGTCTTGCACACCCTCTTCTGTTGAAATGGTCTTTATCTTTTTGTGCTTTTTGTTATTTACAATGGCTTTTTGCTCTTCATGATTGAACTCTATTTCTATATCTTTAGTATGACCACCTTCATCTATTTTTCTAATAAATTTATAAGGCATTCCTGTTTCTTTATCGAAATAGCTTTCATAACGATCTCTAACTTTAAAAAAGAAATTGACGGCTCCAGTTGTTTTTCCTTTACCTACAACATGATAAACTTTTTTACCATTGAGTCTTTTTTCATCAACTTTTAGAGTAGCTTCTCCTGCTTTAAACCAACCACTGTAACTCATTTTAAACTTAAACCATTCGCCTTTTTGAAAAGCAGGTTCTTGATTTACATTTGCTGTTTTTAACCCTATAAAAAAAATAAATATGGTGAGTAAATATTTCATAGTATTTAGAATATGTAAATTTAAATAATGTAACTCAATTTTTACGTTACAATCACATTAAATACAATTTCTATTCCAAATCTATTAAAACCTTGAAACACAATCAAAAAACTTAAAGCATTTTATATTTTTTTGATCAATGCTCACATTTCAAATACTTAACGATATAAAAAAGAAGTTCTTAAGCCTTTATGAAAAAACCTGTTGAAATAATTAAGTGTAGATAATAATATATGCTTTATTTCCTTTGCCTTAAACAGAAAGAGCTTTAAGGTTAGTCTTATTATAAAGCGCGTTTAGAGTTTAGGGATCTAAACGCGCTTCTATTTTTTTACAATGTACCTCTTTTGGCTTGTTCTCTTTCGATAGATTCGAATAAAGCCTTAAAGTTACCAGCTCCAAATCCTCTTGCTCCCATACGCTGTATAATTTCAAAAAATAAGGTTGGTCTGTCTTCTACTGGTTTTGTAAATATTTGTAATAAGTAGCCTTCTTCATCAGCATCTATCATTATACCAAGGCTTTTTAACATTTCAATATCTTCTCTCAGCTCGTGACTAAATTCTTCTAATCTTCCAGGTACTGCTCTATAATATTCTTCTGGTGGTATAGATAAAAATTCTACACCTCTTGCTCTCATAGCTGTTACGGTTTTAATAATATCATCAGTAGCTACAGCAATATGTTGCACTCCTGGACCTTCATAAAAATCCAAGTACTCTTCTATTTGAGAACGTTTTTTTCCTTCTGCTGGTTCATTGATTGGGAATTTTATACGTCCGTTGCCATTACTCATTACTTTACTCATTAATGCTGAATACTCTGTATGGATTTGCTTATCATCAAAAGACAAGAAGTTAACAAATCCCATAACGTCTTCGTACCATTTTACCCAAGTATTCATTTCACCCCAACCTACATTACCAACCATGTGGTCTACATATTTTAAACCTACTGGTTCTGGGTTATAATCAGACTCCCACTTTTCAAATTTTGGCATAAATACACCATTGTAGTTTTTACGCTCTACAAACATATGTACTGTTTCTCCATAAGTATAAATTCCAGCCCTAACTACTTCACCATGCTCATCTTTTTCTACAACAGGTTCCATGTATGATTTAGCGCCTCTTTTTATTGTCTCTTCATAAGATTTACGAGCATCATCTACCCATAGTGCTACAACTTTAACACCATCACCATGTTTTACAATATGATCATTTATTGGATGCTTAGAATTTAATGGTGTTGTAAGCACTAATTTAATTTTATCTTGCTTTACAACATAAGAAACAGTCTCTTTACTACCTGTTTCCAATCCTTTATATGCATAAGATTGAAAGCCAAAGGCTGTTTTGTAAAAATGTGCTGCTTGCTTAGCATTACCTACATAAAACTCTACATAATCTGTACCTAAAAGTGGCAAAAAATCTTGTGCACCTTCAAATATTTTTTCTAGACCGTAATTAACGGATTTTATCTCCTTTGCCATAAAAAAAAATTTATTCTTAATATTTTGAATCTATATCTCTCATTATTTCTTCGAATGATTTTTCCTTTTTTTCATTCGCTTTTAACGTATCTTCTTCAATAACATATGCATCATCATTTAATGAATCTGAAACCATATCTTCTTGCACTTCTATAACACTAGAACCATCTTCTTCTATGTCTCCAGATTGTATTTCATCTAACATACCAGACGACAACATTGTTCCGTAAAAAATTAAAGCAATTATTGTGACTAACAAAATCAATCCATTTAAAACAATTGCTATAATATTAACAATCTTTGCCGTATTAACATTACTCCTAGATTGGTATGAAAAAGCGTCTGGGTTATCGCCATATTCACGTAAACTTTTATTAGCGGTTACCAATCCAATAATCGCCATAATTAAAGGCACTATCGCTGTTAAGCCATAACAACAACAGCCTGCAACACCTATTACTAAAGCTAATATCCCTAAAATTAAAGCTAAAGGATCTGCAGATAATTTATTTTGATTCATTTATTCTTTTTTGTAAAAACAGAAATAACATTTTACTCTAACCAAGACTTATAGTAGTCTTCATCTGCAATCTTCATTGCCTCTTCAGTGACCATCAATGGTTTAAATGTGTCTACCATTACCGCTAATTCTAAAGTCTCTTTTTCACCTATACTACGCTCGGTTGCACCTGGATGTGGTCCGTGTGGAATTCCTGCTGGATGCAATGAAATATGACCTGCTTCAATATCATTTCTACTCATAAAATCACCATCTACATAGTACAATACCTCATCACTATCTATATTGCTATGATTATAAGGTGCTGGTATTGCATCTGGATGGTAATCATACAATCTTGGCACAAAGCTACATATCACAAAAGTATCAGTCTCAAAAGTTTGATGAATTGGTGGTGGCAAATGTATACGGCCTGTAATAGGTTCAAAATCGTGAATAGAAAACGCATACGGATAATTATAGCCATCATAGCCTACCACATCAAAAGGGTGAGAGGCATATACCATTTCTATAATCTCATCTTGTTTTTTCACCTTCATTAAAAAGTCACCATTCTCATTATACGTTTCCAGTTCTTGTGGTTGACGAAAATCTCGCTCACAAAATGGAGAATGCTCTAGTAGTTGCCCAAACCAATTACGATAGCGCTTTGGTGTATATACAGGGCTATAAGATTCTACAATAAACAGACGATTATCCTCATTATCAAAATCTAGTTTATAGATCATTCCACGTGGTATTACTAAATAATCACCATACTTAAAATCTAGATTACCCATATGTGTACGCAGTTTTCCGGTACCTTTATGAATAAAAATTATTTCATCTGCGTCTGTATTTTTATAAAAGTAATCTTTTGTAGATTGTTTTGGTGCTGATAAAATCACATTACAGTCACTATTGGTAAGCACTACTTTTCGACTTTCTAAATAATCATCAACTTGTGGTACTTGAAAACCTCTAAAGCGATATGACTTAATATTGTTAGCCAATGCTACTTTAGGCGCTACAGAATATTGCTTACGAATTTCTTTAACCTGAGTTGGTCTTTGCTCATGGTACAAATTAGCTGACATTCCGTCGAAACCAATGGTACCAAACAGTTGCTCATAATATAAGCTTCCGTCTTCTTTACGAAATTGCGTATGACGCTTCGGTGGAATTTTTCCTAATTTATGATAAAATGGCATGGCTTGATTTAAATTTTAAAATTTATGGTTTATAGAACTTATAAGCTGTAGTCAACAACGCTGTTTCTAAAGGTACAAAAATTGAGGAGAACAACTAAGATTAAATTAGATTCCTAGCTATACAGGAATAACAAAAATGCTATTCTGGATCCCTCTTAATAAGGAAATGTAAATGAAGTTTTAAATTTTCCCAAAATGGTTTCATAATGTTACAAATTTGGCAAATTTTTAATTTAAAACCAAAATCCAAGATTAAAAAACCAATAATCTTCACCTGTTTCTGGAGAATAAGTATACCTAGCTTCTAAAGGTCCTAAAAAAGTTTCTAAAGAATATCCAAGAGCATAGCCTGTATAATCTGGTGTTGACAACCAATTACCTGTTTCAAACAATTGGTTTTCTACATTAGCGTAATTTGCCATTAATAATACATGATGATTATTTAGCCATTCATAATCTAAAGTAAAAGTTGCTTTAACAAAACTATCTCCTGTTATGTCTATATAATCATAACCATAAAAGCTATAAAAATTATTAATTAAATTATTAGCATATCCTCCCAATGCAAAACCAAGTGCTGTCGCTGAATCATCACCTAATTTAAAACCTCCACTTGTTTCTGTTTTTAATGCTAATTTTTCACTAAAGCTAAAGGCATAACCTAGGTCTGCTTTTGCTATAGAAAATGGTTTAAAATCGGAGTTAAAATCTGATGCATTTACATACCAATGAAAATCACCATTAAAGTAAGCGCCACTTTTTGGAAAGTAAGGATCACTATAACTATCGTATTTTAAATTTCCGAATAGACTTAAATAATCTGTATTCTCAAAAATAAATTCGTCATCCTGATTTTCAGAAATCAGCGTTTCTGAAGTAATTTTTAATCGTTTATGCTCACCCCCTAATCTTAATGAAAAATCTTTTCTAAATAACGTTTGTAAATAAACCTGATTGGTAAAATCTTGAAAGTGAATACTTATTTTATTTAAGTTATCTAACATAGGTGAGCCACTTTCTAGCACTAAACTTGGATTTACACTTTTATTAAACTGATTGTATCTTGATTTAATTCCAACACTTAAGTAAAAACCTTTATCTATAAAATAATCTAAATTATATCTGGTGTTATCCCCAAGCATAACATCTAAAGATGCTATATCGTTATTAAACAGCAGTCCTTTTTTAGTAAGATTTGCCAGCGCAGCACTTTTATATAAACCATCATAATGCACACCTAATTTTAAAAATGCTGTGGCTTCAGATTCTCTTATGTGACCATTCAATCTGTATTGATTAATACTATCTGTTGGCTCTAAATAATATCTAAATGTTTCAAAATTATTTGTAGCAATAATATTATTAATACGACTTTTAAAATCCTCATAACTCAAAGTTTCATTGCCTCTAAGTTTTAATTTTCCTAAAAAATAGGACCTTGTATAACGTTCATTTCCTTTAATTTTTACAGATTTTATATTAATACTATCTATAATTTTGAGATGTGGGCGGTTTGGTAAACTTTTTTGAATGCTTTTTAATTTATTTAAAACATCTATTTTAGACTTTGCAGCTTTTTCCCCATTTGCAATAATATCATCACCCTCATCAAAAGAAAGCACAGAATACTTTGTTATATCTGGTTTTATATAAATATCGGTTAATGGCACTTTACCCTTCATTGCATTAATTGTTCTAAAATTATTTATCTGCAATAGAATTTCTGGCGCTGTCTTTAAATCTTCTTTATCTCTCAAATCATCTTGTACATCAACACCTATAATGATATCCATACCTTTTGCTCTTAATTCTTCAACAGGAAAATTATTAGTAACACCTCCATCAATTAAAATATCATCTCCTATAATAACAGGCTGAAAAAAAGAAGGTAAAGCACCACTTGCAGTTACCGCTTCTGCAAGTCTACCACTATCTAATATTAAAGATTCGCCTGTTTCCACATTGGTTGCAACACAAAAAAACGGAATTGGCAATTTTTTAAAATCTCTTACATCGTTAACAGGAAGCATCATATGGTATAATAAATTATATACATTTTGCCCTCTAGATAAACCCGATGGTAGGTTAATCTTAAAATTATCAAATGGTATACTTATGGCATATTTTTCAGAATTTTCGCGCTCATAAAAGGATTTAGCTTCTCTTGGAAATTCATCATTAATTAATTCATCAAAATCAATAGTTTTAAAGACCTCTTCTAATTGTTTACCTGAGTATCCTGTTGCATATAAAGAGCCAATAATAGCTCCCATGCTTGTACCTGCAATATAATCTATCTTAATACCTAAACTATCTATAACTTTTAAAGCACCAATATGCGCAAAGCCTTTTGCTCCACCTCCGCTTAAAACCAGACCAACCTTTGGCTCTTTATCATCTTGTGCTTGAAGATTATTAAAACCTAGCATTAATTGAAAGAGAATTAATAAAAAGAAAACATGTATTCGGCTGTATGTTTGGGACATATTTATTCTTTATGATAATAGTTATACACTTTATTGGCTCTCGAAACTCCAATCACCGCTTCTAGTTCATCTAATTTAGCATTAGCAATTCGCTTTACGGTTTTAAATTGCTTCATTAAATCTATAATAGTCTGCTCACCAACACCAGATATATTTTCAAGTTCTGTAGTTAAAGCACTCTTACTTCTTCTATTTCTATGATGCTCTATGCCAAAACGATGCGCTTCATTTCGTAATTGCTGAATAATTTTTAGTGTTTCGCTTTTTTTGTTTAAATATAAGGGAATTGGATCATCTGGGTAAAACAATTCTTCTAAACGTTTTGCTATTCCGATTATGGCAATTTCCCCTCTTAACTCTAAAGCATCTAGACTTTTAAGTGCGGAAGACAATTGCCCCTTACCTCCATCAATAATTATAAGTTGCGGTAAGGATTGATCTTCATCTAACAAACGTTTATAACGTCTATAAACAACTTCTTCCATAGATGCAAAATCATCTGGCCCTTCAACTGTTTTTATATTAAAATGACGATAATCTTTCTTACTAGGTTTTCCGTTTTTAAATACTACACAAGCTGCTACAGGATTTGTACCTTGAATATTAGAGTTATCAAAACATTCAATATGTCTTGGTTCTTCAGACAACCGTAGATCTGCTTTCATTTGCGCCATTATTCTATTGGCATGACGGTCTGGATCTACGATTTTTATTTGCTTTAATTTATCCATGCGGAAATATTTTGCATTGCGCACAGATAAATCCACTATACTTTTTTTATCTCCAAGTTTTGGAACAGTTACCTTAATCTTTTCACCTAAATCTACCTTAAAAGGCACATATATTTCTTTAGAATTTGAATTGAATCGTTGACGGATTTCTGTTATCGCTATTTCTAACAACTCCTTATCGGTTTCTTGTAATTTCTTCTTTATTTCTAAAGTATGAGACCTAATAATTGAACCATAACTTATCTGTAAAAAATTGATATAAGCATAGGTTTCATCACTTACAATAGAAAACACATCTACATTACTAATCTTAGGATTTACGACAGTAGATTTAACCTGATAATTTTCTAAAATTTCGAGTTTTTCCTTTATTCTTTGAGCATCTTCAAACTGCATAGCTTCGGCATGCTGCTTCATTTGAACTCTAAATTGCTGTAACGAATCTTTAAAATTTCCTTTTACAATTTGCCTAACA
>NZ_JAOARH010000036.1 GCF_025210595.1 Winogradskyella sp. | reverse complement strand
TCGAATACGAAGGATTATTGGATTGTAATGTTCTTCTAAAATCTTTTTGAATCCTGGATTTAATTCTGGTGAAGTAACTTCTTTTAAATCTTGACCTGCACAAAATGCTTTTCCGTTTCCAGTTAAAACGATAGCTCTTACTTCATCATTTTTTTCGCAATCGTCTAGAATACTTTGAAGGCTTAATGCCATTTCACGATTAAAGCTATTGAAGACCTCTGGTCTGTTGAGCGTTATGTACGCTATATGGTTTTCAATTTTAAGTAGAATTGAATTGTTGCTCATACCTTATTTTTGTTGTCATTGCGAGGACGAAGGACGTGGCAATCTTTTGATGAGATTCCTTCACTTCGTTCGGAATGACGTTTATCTTATTTAATATTTAGATTTTGCATTTGTTCTATATTATTGAACGCAATGCAAAATCATAATGATATTCTTAACTTTGACTTCGACAAGCTCAGTCTGACAGCTCTGAATGACACTTATTTTAAACATTTAAAATAGTCAAACGGTTCTTTACAATCTTCACATTGGAACAATGCTTTACATGCAGTAGAACCAAACTGACTTACTAGTTTTGTATTTGTAGACCCACAAAGGGTACACTTTACGATTTTTGCATCACCAAGAAGCGCTGCTTTGTCGGCTTCTGCATCTAAAGGTGCAGCAATACCATATTTTTCTAGAGCAGTTCTTCCTCTTTCGGTAATCCAATCGGTTGTCCAAGCTGGAGATAAAACTAATTCCACTTTTGCCTTGTAACCAGCTTCATTAAATGCTTTAGTAATATCATCGCCAATAACGTCCATTGCAGGACAACCACTGTATGTTGGTGTAATCTTAACTAACACCTCTTTATCTCCAATGATCTTCGCATAACGAATCACGCCCATATCTAATATCGTTAAAACGGGAATTTCTGGATCAGAAACCTGATCTAAAATTGGAATTAATTCGCTATTAATTTCGGCATGTTCAATCATTGATATACTCTTATTTTTATGACTACCAAGTCATATTAGGATAAGCACGTTGCATATATTGTAATTCAGCCAATAAATAACCTAAATGCTCTGTATGAATACCTTGCTTTCCTCCTTTTTGGAAATAGTTTAAATCTGGCACCTGCAAAGTTGCTTCTTCTAAAACCTCAGCAACTCGCTTATAGTAACCTTCTTTTAATTCTAAAGTATCTACACCAACACCCTCAGCTATCATTGCCTTATCTGCATCTGTTTGATGAAATAATTCATCTGTATATGTCCATAAATCGTTAATTGCTGCTTGGATACGCTCATGACTTTCTTCCGTACCATCACCTAGACGCTTAATCCAATCGGTTGAAAATCGCAAATGATAAGATACTTCTTTTAGCGATTTTTTTGCGATTGCCGCTAATGTTTCGTCATTGCTATTTTGTAATTCAATTAAGAACGCATAATGATACACATCAAATAAAAACTGACGCGCAATAGTATAGGCGAAATCTGTATTAGGTTGCTCAACCAATAATACATTAACGTATTCACGCTCTGTACGCATCATTGCAATAGTATCTTCATTACGATCATCACCAGCAACCTGTGCAGCATATTGAAAATAGCTACGTACTTGCCCGAAAAAATCTAAGGAAATATTTGTACAGGCAATATCAGTTTCTAAACTTGGACCATGACCACATAATTCACCTAAACGTTGCCCAAGAATTAAGCTATTGTCTGCTATACCTAATATGTAATTGTATAAATTATTGTTCATATTCATTTTCCACGAAAGTGGAAATCTTTTTTATGTTCCACAAATAGTAATAGTTTCCCATTTTCATGGGAATTGTAATGCGTTGCATTACATATGTTTAATTTCGTCTGGTAAATCGTAAAATGTTGGGTGACGATATACTTTATCTTGAGCTGGCTCAAATAATTCTCCATTATGCTCTGGATTTGATGCTGTAATATGTTTAGATTCCACAACCCAAATACTCACGCCTTCACTTCTTCTTGTATATACATCACGTGCATTTTCTAGAGCCATATCTGCATCAGCAGCATGTAAACTTCCAAAATGACGATGTTCTAATCCGTTTTTACTTCTTACGAAGATTTCCCAAAGAGGCCATTCTTTTTTCATAATTATCCTGCCTTATTTAGTTTTTTATCTTGTTGTTTTTCTGCATGAGCTATTGCTGCATCACGAACCCATTGTCCATTCTCCCAAGCAGAAACTCTTGCTTTCATTCTTTCTTTATTACAAGGACCATATCCTTTAACGACTTGCCAAAACTCGTCCCAATCGATTTCACCAGAATCGTAGCCACCTTTTTCTTCATTCCATTTTAAATCTGGATCTGGGATAGTTAAACCAATTAATTCGGCTTGAGGAACTGTTTGATCAATGAACTGTTGGCGTAATTCGTCATTAGATTTACGCTTTAATTTCCATTTCATGGATTGTGCTGTATTTGGCGATTCATCATCACGAGGTCCAAACATCATCAATGCTGGCCACCAAAATCTATTTAAAGCATCTTGCGCCATTGCTTTTTGCTCTGGCGTTCCTTTAGATAGGGTTAACATAATTTCATAGCCTTGACGTTGATGGAAACTTTCTTCCTTACAAATACGTACCATAGCACGTGCATAAGGTCCATAAGAGGTTCCGCATAAAGCCACCTGATTGATAATAGCTGCACCATCAACCAACCAGCCAATAGCTCCCATGTCTGCCCATGTTACTGCTGGATAGTTAAAAATACTTGAGTACTTTGCTTTTCCTGTATGTAGCTGCTCAAACATTTCATCTCTAGAAATCCCTAAGGTTTCTGTAGCACTATACAGGTATAACCCATGACCTCCTTCGTCTTGTACTTTAGCTAACAATGCTACTTTACGACGTAAGGAAGGCGCTCTTGTTATCCAATTTCCTTCTGGCAACATCCCAATAATTTCGGAATGGGCATGTTGTGACATTTGCCTAATATGTGTCTTACGATACTTTTCAGGCATCCAATCTTTAGGTTCAATTTTTTCATCACGTGCAATACGCGCTTCAAATTCTTCCTCTAAACTTTTTATTTGTGCTTCACTCATAATTTAGTAATTAGTGAATTGTTATTCGTTTTTAAAAGATTCCTATCTTCACAGGAATGACAATTTTCTATACATCAAAGTCAACTACCACTTTATCTGAAGTTGGTACTGCTTGACAGCTTAACACCCAATTTTTAGCGACTTCAAATTCTTCTAAGGCGTAGTTAATTTTCATCTCTACAGTTCCTTCTTTCACTTCACATTTACAGGTACTACATACACCACCTTTACAAGCGAATGGTAAATCTGCACCTGCACCAAGTGCAGCGTCAAGTATGTTATCATATTCTTTAGTCATGGTAAAATGGAAATCTTTACCACCATCGACTATAGTTACTTCGGTTCCTTCAACGTTTTGTTGCGCTAATCGCTCAGCACGTTTAATATCTTCTTCAGACAAACCTTTTACGAACAGTTCAAAATGAACTAGTTCTTTTGGCAATCCTGAATTTATAAGGTATTCACTTACGAAGTTCACCATGTTTTCTGGTCCGCAAAGAAATACTTCATTAGTATCTGGAATATCAATAAACGTCTTCGTTAGTACTTGCATTTTCTCGTCATCAAAACGTCCATTGAACAACTCAATATCTCTACGTTCTTTAGTTAAGAAATAATAAATTTCTAAACGTCCAAAATATGTGTTTCTTAGCTGCTCTAACTCTTCCTTAAAGATAATGGATTTTACGGTTTTATTCACATAAAACAACTTACACGTAGAGTTAGGTTCATTTGCCAAATGTGTTTTAATCATTGACATTAATGGTGTAATTCCACTTCCAGCCGCAAAAAACAAGTAGTTTTTCTTAAACTCTTTATTGGATTCAACTCCAAAAGTTCCACTTGGCGACATCACATCTAGCTCATCTCCTGCTTTTAGGGTTTCATTAGCATAAGTAGAAAATTTACCTTCTGGAATTTGCTTCACAGCTACTTTCCATTGGTCTTCTAAAGGACTTGAACACAAAGAATATGAGCGACGAATGTCTTCGCCATTAATATCTTTTCTTAAGGTTAAGTGTTGTCCAGGAGTAAATTCAAAATCTTCTTTTAAATCTTGAGGTATATCAAAAGTAATAACAGACGTATCCTTAGTCTCCTTATAGATGTCTGCAACTTTTATTTTATGAAATTCTGCCATTTAAATAATAATATCAAAAAAACTAACACCTGTTAGTTTAAAGCCAAAGTTATAAAATATAAATTAACACAGTCTTTAAGCAATCTTATACAGACTGAATCTAAATTAGCACGCAACTCCTTTAACAAGAATTTTACTTAACGTACCTATTAATTCTTCGAGATCTAAATCTTCCTTTTTCGGTATCCATATGTAAAGTGATCTTAGTGTCGTTAAAATAGAAAACATCATTATTTCTGGTTTTGCATCTAAAATTTCACCCGAAGCAATTCCTTTTTTAAGAATATCTATAAAATCATCTTCATAATTTACACGCAATCTTTTAAAATAATCTCGTTTTTCTTTAAGGTGCATCCAATCATTATTAAGCGAAGCCATGCCATAAATATTTTGACTTGACAGCCTTACATGAAGCTCAATAATTTGTTTTAGTTTACCTACACAGTTTTCTTCAGAAGATCGAATTTGTTGCATACCTTCAGTAAAAGCTTCTGCAAGAGAAATTATAATAACATCTAAAATATCTTGTTTTGAAGTAATATGATTATACAAACTCGCCGCCTTTATTCCCATCTCGGAGGCGATATCTCTCATAGTTACTGCGCTGTATCCTTTTTTCTTAAAAAGTTTAGCTGCTACTCTTACAATTTCTTCTTTCCTAGTTTCAGATGTTTTATTCAAAGTTTAAAATCTAAAGATTGTAATGCTTCTGTGTTTTGTATTGGAGTTTCATTATACTGTAAAGTCCATCCTAAAGAATTTGTTAGAATAAAGAATTTTGAAAGTTCACTTATTAATCTATTTTGAGCATTAGATTTTAAATCTGAACCTTCAATTTTTTTCATTAAAGATTTTTTTACAGTATCTTTTATTTTATTGTAGTCATTGGCTTCAAACTGATTTAAAAAATCTGCTTGAATATCATAATATTCAATATCTGGATTAATCTTAATTTCCTCCTCTGGAATACTTAAAATCTGTAAGGTCTTGGTAACTTCGTCTATCTTATATTCTATTTTACTTAAATCGTAACCTACAGTAACATCTGCATTAACAATAACTACAGCTTGTTTTTTAGCCTCCATTAAATCCGCAAAAACAGCTTTAGAACTCTTATAAGTAAACACCTCGCTAAAATGCCCTTCCGTAACAATTAATTTACCTACATTTTTTATTTGCTCTTTTATTAAGGCTGTGTTTTCTTGAATTGTTACTTTATCCTCATTCTTATCATCACAGTATTTAAAACTAAATAACACTACAAGTGTGATAACAACTCCAAAAAGAATTTTTCTCATAAGACTAATTTAAAAAATAATATTAACCTATAAACAAAAAGTAATTATTTAGTATTAATGAAAATTATTGCTTTAAAATGTGTGCTTTTATATTAGAAAAGCTTTTGAAGCTTAAACCATAATTTTATTGAACAAAACATAACACGATTTAGTCTTTTTTAAATTTGTATTTTACAGCTTCTAAACTCACCAACATGAAATTAAAAAAAATTGCTTTCTTAAGTTTTATTTTATTGTTTTTCTTCTGCATATCATGCTCTAGTTCTAAAAAAGAATTTGCATCAATGCTTATCTATGGCGGAACCATCTATACCGTAGATTCAACAAATACAACTGCAGAAGCTGTAGCTATTAAAGACAATAAAATTCTGTTTGCAGGAAGTTTAGAAGAAGCCGAGACTTACAAAAACAACCAAACTAAGCTTTTAGATTTAAAAGGCAAAACAATGACTCCTGGCTTTATAGAAGGCCATGGCCATTTTATGGGTTTAGGCTATAACGAGCTAAATTTAGACCTTATAAACACAACAAGTTATCAGGCTATTATAGATGCCGTAGCAGAACGTGTAAAAACTGCACAACCAGGTGAATGGATACTTGGTCGTGGTTGGCATCAAAGTAAATGGGATAGCATGCCAGCCGAAATAGTTAACGGATTTCAAACCCATCATTTATTAAGTGAAGTTTCACCAAACAACCCTGTCTATTTAAGACACGCTAGTGGACATGCTGGTTTTGCAAACGCAAAAGCCATGGAAATTGCAGGATTACAAAATCTTGCCTTAGATGGTGTTAAAAAATATAACATTGAAGGAGGAGAAGTTCTTGTGGATGCACTCGGAAGACCAACTGGTGTTTTTAACGAAATAGCGCAAACCATAATAACACAGCACATACCAGAAAAAACTCTAGAAACTGACATTAAAGCTTTTGAATTAGCTGTTAAAGCCTGTCATAAAAATGGCATCACAAGTTTTCATGACGCAGGCATACCTAAAGAAACTATTGAGTTATATGAAAAAATGAAATCTGAAGGCAAAATGCAAACTCGTATTTATGCTATGCTTACTGGTTGGGATGAGGATTTACTAAACTCCTGGTACAAAAAGGGGATCATGATAGATGACGAACATCTTTTTACCATTAGGTCTATAAAATTAAATTGCGATGGTGCTTTAGGTTCGCGTGGCGCTTGGCTTTTAAAACCTTACACAGACCGACCAGATCATTATGGCCATGAAACCTTACCCATGGAATTTGTAAGAAAAACTGCGATCAATGGACTTAAACACGGATTTCAAGTTTGCTCGCATGCTATTGGAGATAGAGCTAATAGAGAAATTTTAGACCGTTATGAAGTTGCTTTTAATGAATTACCAGAATCAACTTCTAATCACAGATTTAGAATAGAACATGCACAGCACTTGCATCCTGATGACATTCCTCGCTTTGCAGAACTAAAAGTAATTCCTGCTATGCAAGCTGTACACATGTCTTCCGACAGACCTTGGGCTATTGATCGCTTAGGAGAACAACGTATTAAAGAAGGAGCTTACATGTGGCAAACGTTATTACAAAGCGGAGTACCTATTGTTAATGGCACAGATGTTCCTGTAGAACCTATAAACCCTATTGCTAGTTTTTACGCAAGTGTTAGCAGAAAAACTTTAAAAGGAACACCTGAAGATGGTTATGAACCTAGCCAAAAAATGACCAGAGATCAAGCCTTAAAGTCTTACACTTTAGATGCTGCTTATGGTGCTTTTGAAGAAGACATAAAAGGCTCTATATCTGCGGGAAAATTGGCAGATTTCACAATTTACGACCAAGATATAATGACTATTGACGAAGACAAAATTTTAAACACTAAGGTTATTATGACTATCTTTAATGGTGAAGTAGTTTACAATACCGAAAAATAAAAACACTAGTTTCCTTCTCAAACGATGGCCTAACTAATGTTTTAAATGATTAATAGCTTTACAAAAATAAGCTACAAATTGCACACGTATATTACCAAAACATTATCTATGTAATAACAATTTGTTTTAAAAAAATATCTGGAGATGGTTTAGCTCCATGCATTTGAGAGCTAGAAGTCATAAACCATGAACGCATTGCATGGACAAATCATATATTAAAAAAAGCACCAAAATCAGATTTCAAAACTTATTTAAACACTTCATTTAGCATAACCATCTAACAACCAAACCTTAAAAGCCTACCAGAAACCTCACACTCAGTTCAACTTAATTTTTGGTTTTATAACGAAACCACCTTCTTTTTATCTTAAAAAAACACCATACAACTATATCCTTTTAACGAGAGAGCACATCTCTCTAACTTTACACTATAAATACTAATCTTTTAGAGATTATTTGTTTCCCAAAAAACAAAAACCTACTTAACATGAAAAAAGAATACACTATACTTCTTTTATTATTGACTTCGTTTATTTACGGTCAAAAATCAACACTTTTAAAGAATATAAACTACAGAGCAACAGAGCTACATCACAGTTTAAACAAAACAGAAGACACCCTTATCCTTAAAGGTGATTATACCATAGATAAAGTAGAAATATTTAATAATGATTTTGAGAAAGTGTACCTTATAAATAATAAGAAAACTAAAATCCCTCTTCACGACATTCCTGTTGGTAGGTTTGTTACAGAAGTAAAAACAAACAATAAGCTTATTATCATTACCCTTCTAAGACACGAAAATCTTGGCGATTTACCAAAGACTTCTGAAATTGAAGAAAATAATAACCTTACTGAGACCTACACCTACCACAATAATGCAGAGGGAAAAATGCTAACAAACACCAAAACTAAAGAAGCTACCATACATCCTACTCCAAAAACCGTAAGGTTTTATTGGATTGTTAAGCACATCAATAAAGGTCACAGCTCAAGTAAAAAAATGAGAATTGGCGATAAAGGGGTTGTAGACAAAATGATAGCTCAGCACAAAATTGATCTAAAATCTAAAGCAGGTAAAAACAACAAACTAACCATTTGGGAAGTCTACGATACTTCAAAGTTTTTAAGATTTAAAAGACAAAACCCAGATTACGCAAATGTTGATAAAGCCGACTGCTTTAATATTAATCCGTTTTATAAATCTGGAGGTAATTAATTACCTTAAAAGGTTTTTATTTTTTTAACTCTAACTTTTCCGCAAAATAGTCACAAAAATCTTTCATTGTAGCGGTCATTTTTTCGTCTTGTGTAGCTCTAAAAAATGTATCACTCATAGTTACTAAAGTTTGATGAAAAAACTGCTTCATTTCATCTACTGGCATATCTTTAGTCCACAAATCTATCTTAAGTGTTTCTTGCGCATCACTATCCCAAACAGATAACATAAGAGCTTTGGCTTCTTTATTATTTACACCTCCATCTTGTGCAGACCAATTTAGTCTTTCTGGTACTCTATTCTCATCAAGTTCTACGTTTAATTCTATTTTAGATTTTAAGGTTTTAGGCATTACTTTCTTGGTTTAAATTTTGCTTTTTTAAATATCTCTTCTGGTTCTTTCTCTAGTATAGTCATCACATCTTCATCTGTAGCTTTAGCATAAGCTTTAACAATTTGCCAACCTATGTATTGCCCTAAACGGCCTGGTGATTCATTATCTAATTGCAAATAAAATTTTGAAAAAGGTGCATCTGCTATAAATCGACTTGGCAACTTACTATCTGTACTATACAACATTTCCTTTTCTATAAAATGACTCCAAATAGGGCTTTCGTTAGCTTCTGCCCATTTTAATTCTTGATCTGTATAACCAATTCTTTCAGCATCAGATTTAAATGGTATCATTACATCTTTAAAGTAAAGCAACTTACCATAATAAATCATTTCGTCCAAAAGTGTACTTCTATTAGTTTGAAATGTATACTTCTCTGCATAGGCTTCAGCTATATCACAAATTATCTGAGAGCTCTTCATATTTGAAGAAATATAAGCTGGTATACCACCATCTACATAAAACTTATGATTAGAACCTAAATAATTATCTAATGCTATTAGCACAATACTATCTGTAACTATTACATTATCTCTATATTGAACATAATTTGTAAGCGTAACTACTCTAGGCACAGAAAAAACCTTATCGTAATATTTTAGATGTTTAAACAATCTGGTTAAATCTGTCTCAGCTTCTTTAAAATCATTAAACGCCTTATTCACTTCGGTTAATATTTCATTTTGCAAAGTATCCTCTAGCCTATTAACCCAAACCGAATCGTGTATTTTTTTCGAAAACAAAAAAGGAAATGTTTCTTTTAACTTAGGTAAATCTTTAGGGCTTGCAGCATATTCAATTTTATCAAAGCGTTCAACTACAAAATCTAAATCAATATTAGAAATTTCATTTTCTAACTTAGAGTCCTCATTACAAGACACAAAAAAAAGTCCCAATATTGATAATATAATAATTCTTAATGTCATTTTACGAAACATTTTTAATCCTAACTCGTTTCCGTTATTTTTGTTGTGCAAATGTACATTTCTTTGTTTTAAATCTTAAATATTATGCATACTGAAAAGGTAATAGACTATATTGTAAGTTGGTTAAAAGATTATGCAACCAAAGCCAAAGTTAACGGATTTGTTATAGGGATATCTGGCGGAATTGATTCTGCCGTAACCTCAACACTATGTGCAAAAACAGGCTTAGATCTATTATGTATAGAAATGCCTATTCACCAGGCTGCCAGCCATGTTACAAGAGCTCAAGAACATATTGCCTTATTAAAAAAACGTTTTTCTAACGTTAGTGACGTTCGAGTAGATTTAACTCCTGTCTTTGAAGAATTTAAAACCGAAGTTAGCTTAGAAGGAAAACAAGCCATTGTAGATATGGCTTTAGCAAACACTAGAGCTCGTTTACGCATGACAACACTATACTACTATGCTGGCTTAAAAGGTCTTTTAGTAGCAGGCACAGGAAATAAAGTAGAAGATTTTGGAGTAGGCTTCTACACAAAATATGGTGATGGAGGTGTTGACCTAAGCCCAATTGCCGATTTACTAAAATCTGAAGTCTATGAAATAGGTGAATATTTAAAAGTACCTAAATCTATAATACAAGCAGCACCAAGCGACGGTTTATTTGGAGACGCCAGAAGCGATGAAGATCAAATTGGAGCAACTTATCCTGAATTAGAATGGGCTATGAAAATGAAGGATCAAGGAAAAACTGCTGTTGATTTTACTGACAGAAAAAAAGAAGTATTTAACATTTTCATGAGTTATAACACTAGAAATCAGCACAAAATGAATCCTATTCCTGTTTGTGAAATTCCTAAAATTTTAAGATAATCATTGAATTTTATTAAATAATATGGCGTAAATATTAAATTTTTAACTATTTTTGTAAGGCAAAATCCTCTAGACTTAGAAATTTGTCATCATTTTGATTAACCCTAACCAAATTAAAATCAATTGTCATGATACGCATTCTAATTGTTGACAGTCACCCTATTATAAGAACAGGATTAGAACTGTTCTTAAGCAGTAAACCAGGCCTAAAAGTTGTAGGTAAGTTAAATAGCGGAATAGAAATTTTCGAATTTGTAAGACGCTATGAAGTTGATGTTATTATATCTGAAATTGACTTACCAGAACTTAATGGAATAACTGCTCTTAGAGCTATTAAAAAAGAAAATAAATCTATCAATGTGTTGATGTTTAGCCATCAGCCCGAAGAAATCTACGCTATAAGCACCCTTAAAGCAGGCGCTTCAGGATATCTAAATAAAACTGCAGATACTGAAACTATTGAAACTGCTATTAGAAAAATTCACGGAGGAGAAGTTTATCTCAGTGAAAAAATGGATAAACATTTACGCTACGAAGACACTCGTAAGAGCAGAAGTCGTATGTTTAAAAAATTATCGACAAGAGAAGTAGAGGTATTAAAGCTATTATCCATTGGTAGAAAAAATAAAGAAATAGCTGAAGAATTAGATATTAACGAAAAAACTGTAAGTACTTACAAAGCAAGGCTCTTTAAGAAGCTTAACGTAAATAATATTGTAGATTTAATCCATCAAGCAAAGCATCACAACTTAACGTAATAATTAGCGTTAGCCACCAATTACTTTTCCAAGTTTACGAGATAAGAGCATTTTAAGCCCTAAATAATCTTTTACATCTTCTATAATAGAACGCGTATCTGCATTTTCTTTTAAGGTTTCGTTTTTATACTCAGCAACCTTTTGGTCTATAAGGTAGCATCGTAAACTTAAAATGGTTTGGCTTACCAATTGAGAAACGGAATGATCCTTTCCTTTAGGGATTATTTGGTTACGTTCCCAATCATGGAGGTTGTATTTTTCATCCTCCATTAAAATACTTGTGACTTCGCTTGCAGATTTTTGATCTAGTTGATTGATGAAATTTTTAGTCGAAAAATTTTCATCCTGGTTTAGCTTGTCTATAATTGAATAATATAATTCCCTAAATTGCTCATTTGAAAACATCATTTCATCTTCCTGAAGATCGAGATAAATTTTTTCAAATACACGAGCTTCGTGTATTTCTGGTTCTAATAGTAATTCACCAGAAGATTCATCTTCCTTTAAAACCAAATCTTCAAACTGCTCTACTCTATCACCATAGAGCATTAATATTTCAATAATTTTCCGTTCTAATTCATACTGAACATCTATTCTTTTCTTTTGCTCTGCTTGATGTCTAACTACTTCAAAAGCTTTTTGTTCTTGCTTATGTTTTTTATTAGCTTCCTGAAATTCTTTTTTATTGATTTGTGCTAACGTACTAAACAACACATTTTCACTAATATCCATAATAGACGCACATTCTCTCACATATATTTCGCGTTTTATAGCGTCTGGAATTTTAGCTATACTATTAACAATTTCTCGAATTGTTTCTGCCTTTTTTATAGGATCTTTATTAGCCTCTTTAACCAGAAGAGATGCTTTAAATTGAATAAAATCCTTAGCATTTTCATTAAGGTAAGTTGTAAGCTCTTCTAGAGTATTTGTTTTAGCAAAACTGTCTGGATCTTCACCATCTGGAAAAGTACAAACCTTAACATTCATACCTTGCTCTAATATTAAATCTATACCACGAATAGAAGCCCTAATACCAGCAGCATCGCCATCAAAAAGCACTGTAATGTTTTTTGTAAGTCTATTAATGAGTCTTATTTGTTCAGAAGTTAAAGCTGTACCAGAAGACGACACAACATTTTTAATTCCGGTTTGATAAAACTGAATCACGTCTGTATAACCTTCAACTAAAAAGCAATTATCCTCTTTTGCTATAGTCTGCTTAGCAAAATACAAACCATAAAGCACTTTACTTTTGTGGTAAATTTCACTCTCTGGAGAGTTAAGGTATTTAGCAGCTTTTTTATCATTAGTTAAAATACGGCCACCAAAACCAAGTACGCGCCCACTCATACTATGAATAGGAAACATTACACGACCTTTAAACCTATCAAAACGTTTTTGGTCTTTAACAATAGTAAGCCCTGTTTGCTCTAAAAACTCTATCCGATAACCTTTACCCAGAGCACCATCTGTAAACGCTTGCCATTCACCTAAAGAATAACCGAGTTGAAACTTTTCTATTATAGCTTCAGTAAAACCTCGTTCTTTAAAATAACTTAGACCTATAGCTTTTCCTTGATCTGTTTTGTGTAAAGTCTTTTGAAAATATTCATTAGCATACTCACTCACTAAATACAAGCTCTCTCTGGTATCTGCCTGAGCTTTTTCTTCATCTGTACGCTCAGTTTCCTCAATCTCTATATTATACTTTTTTGCCAAATATTTTATAGCTTCAGGATAAGTGAAATGCTCGTGTTCCATTAAAAAGGTAATTGCATTACCTCCTTTACCTGTAGAGAAATCTTTCCAGATTTGCTTAACTGGTGACACCATAAAACTTGGTGTACGTTCTTCACTAAAAGGACTTAAACCTTTAAAGTTACTTCCAGCTTTTTTAAGCTGTACAAAATCGCCAATAACCTCTTCTACTCGAGCGGTTTCAAAAACTTGTGATATGGTGTTTTGTGAAATCATACTACTTCCTACGAAGGCAGGAATCTATCGTTAGAATTATTTATATTTTATGGATTCCTGCCTTTGCAGGAATGACAAGGATGTAAATTTAAGATAAACTATTTGTTTTAGAAATATCGCTATAAATAATTATTCTTCTTTAAATAAATCTGTAAAAATCAAAAGCCCAAATCTATTTCTAGATTAAGGCTTTTAAAAACTCAAAAATTGATTGATGAAAAAATTGTTTTAGTCGAGATCCCATCTAAGACCTAAAGAAATATTATTCTGCTCAAATGCCTGATCTTTAAAAAGCGGACTTAAATCATATTTTGCATAGATAGACCAATCACCAAAACCAATATAACCACTTAATCCGTACACAAAGTTTGAAGCATTAAAATTGCGCCTTTCTTTATCTTTAACCCTATCACCATCTTCATCTTTATATACTATTTTTTGCTGTGAAGCTAGTCTTACACCACCATAACCTCCAAGACCAATTTTAAAGTGACCGTCTTCAAAAAATCTTACTCTATCACCATAATCGCGTTTAGTAGATGATCCAAATTCAAGATGCACAGGAAACACTAAGTTAGTTACTCTAAACTTAGCTTTTTTAATATCATATTGAAATTCTTGTAATGTAGTTTCATCTCCATCTTGTACAAAATATTGATTATCCTTTATGTTTAACTTGTTGTATTGAAAAGAGAACCCATAGTTTAATCTCGTAAAATTAGAAGTTTTAAAAAGCCTCGTCTGCCACACCCAACCTAATTCTACAAAGCCAGATCCGCCTAATTTGTATGGAGAATCATCTAATCCTTGACCATCACCTATGGCATTATTAAATCCAATAGCAAAAAGTAGTTTATTTGTTGTACGAATATCATACTTAGGAGGTGTCTTATCTTTATCTTTAGACAAATCTATATGCAATCCGTGTGAGCCTAAACTTATAGCCACGCGCTCATCGTCATCTCTTGTGTATTGATATGAGTTATATCCATTTCGTTTTAGCAATGCAATTTTACTATCAATGATTTGGGTTCTATTTTCTATATTAAGTGCTGCCGTTTTTGCTGCTTCTTTCTTTAAATTTTCAGCCTCCTCTACCGTAATTTCTTTATCATCTAATCTTTTATTAATCTTAGATATTTTTAATTTTAGAATATCGCGTTCTTGCGCTTCTATTTTAGATTTCTCAGTTTCAAGATTCATAATCTTATAATCTACTTCAGCTTTCCTAATTGAGTCTAATTTTTTGTTTTGCCCTTGTGCTATGGCAAATGTTATTGAAATAATGGCGTATACTACCAATCGTGTAATTGTGTTCATAATTGTTCGTTTTTTGATGATTTATATTTATTTAATTTGATTTTTTAATTATTACGCTGTACCACTGCTGTTTTTACGGTTTTATAACCATCTTTAAGTACTTCGTAAACTTTACTTCTAAAAGACTGTCCCATTTCTTCTTCTACGTCATCTAATAAAGATTCTGCATCTACAGTAGTATTAATACTTTCTTTTTGAAGTCTATCTTTAAATAGTTCTTTGCTTGCTAATTTTAAAAGAGAATCTACTTCTTTATCTGTTACCGAAGCATTATCAGTTGCTAACGATTTTATAGATTGATCAACAGCATCTTTATCTATTATTGCTTGTTTTGCTATAGAGTTTTGTTCTTCATTAAAATTTATTGCTGTTTTTGAATCGGGTTCTTCTATTATATTTTTAGTTGCTAATCGTGTATGTTTTTTCTTTTGATTAACCGCTTTATAATTTATAATTTGAAGATTTGTTATGTCTTCTTTTTGATTTGAATTTGTTTCCTCTATATTATTTTCAGAAGCAAGTTCTGTAGCTTTTGTATTATTATAATTTAGTATTTGTTCTTCTTTAATATTTTCAACTGGTTCCTCTACTAACTTCGGAGAAATTTCTTCTGCATTTTTAGACCCGAAGGTTTGAACCACTACAGCTAGCATAATAATTAATCCTGCAGCAATACCCATCCACCAAAACCATGCACTTTTAGATTTCTTTTCTTCAGTATCTAATCGCTGAGATAGTTTTGCCCAACTATCTGTAGATGGCTGTAAGCTTCGTTTCTCTAGCTTATCTTTTAGTTGTTCTTCAAATTTAATTGGTGCCATAACTACTATTATTTAATTGTCTTATTTTTTTCTGAAGCATTTGTCTTGCTTTAAACAATTGCGACTTAGATGTACCTTCTGATATGCTTAACAATTCTGCAATCTCATTATGCTTATAGCCCTCTATGGCATACATTACAAACACCATTTTATAACCTTCTGGTAGACTATCTATTAACTGTTGAATTTCTGCTACTTCAATATTGGTCTTTATGTTATTGGTATAATCATGTTCTAAATAATCATCCTCAGTTGCAAACTCAATATGCTTTTGTTGTCTTAAAAAAGAAATTGCTTCTCTTACCATAATACGTCTCACCCAACCCTCAAAACTGCCTTTATTTTTAAATGTATTGATATACTTAAAGACCTTAAAAAACCCATTCAACATCACCTCTTCTGCTTTATAGACATCTTTTATATAATACCTACAAACACTTAACATTTTTGGCGCATATAACTCATACAATACATGTTGTGCTTCGCGATTATTTTTCGCTGCCCTTTGTATAAGTTTTATCTCATTTCGAGATTTATCGGAATTATGAAGTTGAATAACTTTCATCTTAACTGCTTACTATTGCACTTCTATAAATATAGACGCAAATGTTATAACAATGGTTGTCTGAAGAGAGAAGAAAAATTAAAAAATAAAAACAAACAACTGATTAAGTGACTGTTATAGTTTATTTTTTTCTATCGATTACATAATTCACCATGAGCTCCAAAGAAGATTTGTATGGAGATTTTGGATAATCACTAAGAATACTTAAAGCTTCTTCTTGAAAATTCTTCATTTTAGAAATCGCATAATCTAATCCGCCATTAGATTTTACAAATGCAATAACTTCTTTTACTCGTTTTTTATCCTTGTTGTGATTTTTAACAGAATTAATTAACCACGACTTTTCTTTTTTTGTGCAATTGTTTAGTACATGTATTAAAGGTAAAGTCATTTTTTGCTCCTTAATATCAATACCTGTAGGTTTTCCTATCTTTTCTTCACCATAATCAAATAGATCATCTTTTATCTGAAAAGCCATACCTATAAGTTCTCCAAACTTGCGCATTTTTTCTACCTCATCTGAATTTGGCTTTACAGAAGCTGCACCCAAACTACAACAAGCCGCAATAAGTGTTGCGGTTTTTTGTCTTATAATATCGTAATAAACTGCTTCTGTAATATCTAACTGCCTTGCTTTTTCAATTTGAAGCAATTCACCTTCGCTCATTTCACGTACAGCTACAGAAATAATTTTAAGCAAATCAAAATCATTATTATCAATAGATAATAACAAGCCTTTAGACAATAGATAATCACCAATTAAGACTGCTATTTTATTTTTCCAAAGTGCATTAATAGAAAAGAAACCACGACGTCTATTACTATCATCTACGACATCGTCGTGCACAAGAGTTGCAGTATGTATAAGCTCAATAACCGAAGCACCTCTATAGGTACGCTCACTAACTTCACCATTTTTTAGCATTTTAGCCACCAGAAAAACAAACATAGGTCGCATTTGCTTTCCTTTTCTATTAACAATATAGTGCGTAATTCTATTAAGCAAAGCCACCTTACTTGCCATAGACAACTGAAACTTTTGCTCAAAAAGATCCATTTCGTAGGCTATTGGTTGCTTTATCTGTTCGGTTATCTTCATCTGTTTTTTTTCATTGTTTTAAAGTTTTCAGATGGAATTGGCTCATATAAATTTTTGTAGGTTAAAACTTATTGCTTTGGTAAGCTCATTTCGTAATAGCATCGAAAACATTGCAAAGCTACGAATAAAGAATTTTTAGATAAACAAAAGCTTAATAATACAAATTTAATACGTTGAGTGAACAATTATTTGTAACTTTATCGATTATTAATCTAAAAACAAACTTTATGAAAAAAATTACTTTACTATTTGCATTAGTCTTTTCTTCGAGTCTAATGTTTGCCCAAACTGTTTTAACAGAAGATTTTGAAGCAGGTACTAGTTTCCCAACCGTTAGTGGCTGGACAGTTCAAGATTTAGCTACACCTGCTAATGGTGAAGTTTGGACTATTGACAATACTGGAGAAGCTGGTGGTTTTACTGCCGGAAATAGCTTAGTCTATGACAATGGTGCTGTAGGAAATTATGCTACTATGGATAGTGATGGCTACGGAAACAACAGTACTGCTGAAAACACAACTTTAACAAGCCCTGTTTTTGATTGTTCTAGTTTAACTTCTGTAACCCTTAGCTTTGACACTGTATATAATGGAAACTTTGGAGGATTAGGTGTTATTGAAGTTTACAATGGTTCTTCTTGGGTTACACTTCAAACATATGCTACAGCAGCTGGAAATACACCAAACACGACTGTTTCTGGTAACCAAACATTTGATGTTCCTCAATTAGTAGGTGTAAGTAATGCACAAATACGTTTTGTATGGACTGGTAACTGGTCTATTTCTTGGTCTATAGACAATATTTCAGTATTTCAATGTACAGTTAGTGCTCCAAATGCAGTTTCTGCTGTTGCACCAGCAAATGGAGCTACAGGAGTTGCTATTAATTATGGAGCTACAAACAATTTAGGCCCTATTGAATGGGCACCAGCTGCTATGGGAGATGCTGCCGATAGTTATAATATTAGTTTAGGTACTAATACAGCTGGAGACGACATAGGAACTATAACTGGTTTTGATATTGGAAATTCAATTAATTTTAACTGGGCTCCAAACACAACTTATTATTGGTTTATTGAAGCTGTTAATTGTGCAGGTACAACTGCCAGTCCTGTTTTTAGTTTCACTACTGAAGCTTGTACAGAAACAGCTGCACCTAGCGCAGCTACTATTGCTGAACCAGCTGATGGTTCAATGAATGTAGCTGTATTTGCTCCAGACAATAGTGTAGATTTTAGTTGGGCATCATCAGATCCTAATGCTAATTTCACATTAAAACTTGGTACTGCTAATCCACCAACTCAAGAATTCAACAATTTTGAAAATGGAGGTACAATAACTGGCTTGGCTTTAAACACTACTTACTACTGGAGTGTTGATTCTTATAATTGCTTAGGAACTACACCTGGTGTAGTTGGAAGTTTTACAACAGCTGCTCAATTATCTGTTGAAGATAACCAATTAGACTCTTTTAGTGTTTATCCTAACCCTGTAAAAGACTTCTTAAACATTAAATCTGCTAATGATATAGACAGCATTATTGTTTACAACCTTTTAGGTAAGCAAACTGCTATTTTTAATAGTGATGAAATTTTAAATTCAAGAATTAATTTAGAAAACTTATCTCAAGGACTATATTTAGTTAAAATTACTTCTGGAAATAAATCTCAAACTATTAGAGTTACTAAAGAGTAATGTAGATTTATATTAATCATAAAAAAAGCGGCAATTGCCGCTTTTTTTATGATTAATTTTTATTTGCCAACTGACCACAAGCGGCATCAATATCTTTACCTCTACTTCGCCTTACGGTAACCGTAATATTATTGACCTCAAGAATATTTACATACATATCTAAAGCTTTAGAATTTGCTTGCTGAAATTCGCCATCATCAATAGGATTATACTCTATTAGGTTTACTTTGCTAGGTGCAAACTTGCAAAATTCTACTAAAGCATCAACGTCTTTTCGTTTATCATTAATACCATCCCAAACCACATATTCATAAGTAATTCTATTCTTTGTTTTAGAATACCAATATTGTAGAGCTTCTCGTAAATCGCTCAAAGGAAAAGTTGCATTAAATGGCATAATAGAGGTCCTTACTTCGTCTATAGCAGAATGTAATGACACAGCTAACTTAAACTTCACCTCATCATCAGCCATTTTCTTTATCATTTTGGGCACACCAGATGTAGAAACTACAATACGCTTAGGTGACATTCCTAAACCTTCTGTTGAAGTAATTTTATCAATAGCTTTAAGAACATTATTGTAATTCATAAGCGGTTCTCCCATTCCCATAAATACAATATTACTTAAAGGTCTACCATGGTATAAACGACTTTCATTATCTATTGCAACAACTTGATCATAAATCTCGTCTGGATTTAAGTTTCTCATTCGCTTTAACCTAGCCGTTGCACAAAATCTACAATCTAAACTACATCCTACTTGAGATGACACACAAGCTGTTGTTCTTGTAG
>NZ_JAOARH010000035.1 GCF_025210595.1 Winogradskyella sp. | reverse complement strand
TTAACTAAAACACTACCTACTTTTTACGCATGTACACACTTACTGGCACACCTGTAAAATCGAAATGATCTCTCAGTTGGTTTTCCAGAAAACGTTTATACGGATCTTTTACGTATTGTGGTAAATTACAGAAAAATGCAAATTGTGGTTGCGGAGTTGGCAACTGCATTATATACTTAATCTTTACATACTTTCCTTTGTAAGCTGGTGGCGGATTGTGCTCTATTATTGGCAGTAAAACTTCATTAAGGACACTCGTTTTAATACGTTTGGTTCTATTTTTATAAACTTCAACCGCAGTTTCAATAGCTTTAAAAAT
Source organism: Winogradskyella sp. (assembly GCF_025210595.1). Classification (GTDB taxonomy): domain Bacteria; phylum Bacteroidota; class Bacteroidia; order Flavobacteriales; family Flavobacteriaceae; genus Winogradskyella. The sequence goes on along the minus strand of NZ_JAOARH010000035.1, from coordinate 41,397 downwards.
ACGTTGTTTATTCAACACAGAAATAAACACAATTGGCACATCTGTAAATGGTGCTATTTCTTTTCTGATATATTTTTCAAACTCTTTTGCTGTTTTATTATCTTTTTCAACCAAATCCCATTTATTCACTAGGATAACAATACCTTTTCGGTTGCGTTCTGCTAGCCAGAAGATATTTTGTACCTGACCATCAAATCCACGAGTTGCATCTAAAACCAGTAAACATACATCGCTATGCTCTATTGCTCTAATACTACGCATTACAGAATAAAACTCTAAATCTTCTTTAACTTTAGATTTACGACGAATACCTGCTGTATCTACCAAATTAAACTCAAAACCAAATCGGTTGTATTTGGTATCTATAGCATCTCTTGTAGTACCTGCAATATCTGTAACAATATAACGATCCTCTCCTATTAATGCATTTATAAAAGACGATTTACCAGCATTTGGTCTCCCTACAACTGCAAATCTTGGTAGTTGTTCTTCTTCAATTTCTTCTTTTTCTGGTAATGCTTCTACAACTGCATCTAGCAAATCTCCTGTTCCACTACCATTAATACTCGCTATAGTAAAATAATTACCTAGACCAAGTGCATAAAACTCTACAGCATCTTCAGCTCGTTTGTTATTATCTACTTTATTAACAACTAAAAAAACAGGTTTTTTTACTTTTCTAAGAAGTTCAGCCACATCTTCATCCATACCTGTTACACCTGTTTCTACATCTACCATAAATATTATAGCATCTGCCTCATCAATTGCCAGTTCTACTTGTTTATCAATTTCTGTTTCAAAAACATCATCACTACCAACCACATATCCGCCTGTATCTATTAGCGAAAACTCTCTTCCATTCCAATCCGTTTTACCGTAATGACGATCTCTTGTAACTCCGCTAACAGCATCTACAATAGCTTCACGTCTTTGTATAAGACGATTAAAAAAAGTTGACTTACCAACATTTGGTCTTCCGACAACTGCAACAATATTTCCCATAGGTATAAATTTACTCGACAATCGAGATTTGACTATTAATAGTTACCGAATCCATCAAAATTTAAAGCTTAACAAATTCTATAACAACCAATAATAGATTAATTACTCTGCTTTACATATCCTGTAAGCGACTGCAAAGGTAGGGTTTAATTTTAGATTTACGATTTATGAATTTGGAACTTAACTAATAAAATATGTAACTTGATGTCAAGAATACTAACTATGGAACTCTCTAACGAAGTTGTTTTACGACCACGATTTAAATTTAATGTTAATCACAATAATGAAAGTTTGCTTTCTTTATTTGAAGACGAAAGCAAAAAACAATCTGATTTTATTGTGACACGAGTAGATGACCATGTGTTTATTAAAATCCCAAAAGCTAAACAGCATTTCTGGTCACCTCAACTTCATCTCGAAATAAATGAAGATTACGACGATAAAAAACTTAGTACCATTTATGGATTATTTGGACCTAACCCAACGGTTTGGACCATGTTTATGTTTTTGCATTTTGCGGTTGCTGGCTTTTTTATTGGTTTTGCCATTTGGGCTTATGTTAACTGGACATTAGAAAGCAGTTATGCCGTTCAGTTATTTATAACGTTACTAATGGTAGTGGTTTGGTTTGCCCTTTACTTTAGTGGTAGACTTGGTAAAAAAGCAGGTATGGAACAAATGTATGAGCTACATCATTTTATGAGAGATACTCTTAGAAGCAAAGACATACATGCTGTTGCTTAAAAGTTTTAAACAACTTGTTTTTCGAAAGCTATAAAGTGAGTTGTATTTTCACCAAACAAAGGAATAATCTTAACCTCGCAGTTATAAGGTGTTTTATCTTTTTTATAGTTTACAATAACCTCTTTAAAAGGTTTATTCTTTATAATATTTTCTTTTATTCGGCTTTTAATTTCTAACGATGTTCCTTCTCCTTGTAAGAATTTTGGAGTTTTATTTATGGCAAACTTTTTAGAATAACCTGTCATTGTGGTAAAGCCATCATTTACCCAAATGATATTTTGATGTTTGTCTGTAATAATTAAAGCTTCATAATCATTTTCGGAAAAAGCTAAGTTTAAATCATTTTTCCAATTGAATTTCTTCGCAAAAGAAAGCACTTCTTTTAGTTCCATTTCTTTTTTAGCATTAATCAACCTTTCATGATAACCCTCCATAAAAATATCCCAACATAATAATGGCATAGGTCTAGATTTTGATGCTTCTAAATTATGCTTTAAGCTTTCGTTTTCTTCATTAGTCTCATTAGATAAATAAATATCTAAACACATCATATCATCAAAATTATTTTTCATTAGTTAATGAGTTTTTTTATTCTTAGATGGAATTTATTATCTAGCTTATTTCAACTATTTTTGATTATAACCAAAACGTCTTAACTGGTTTTGGTTACTTCGCCAGTTTTTATTGACTTTTACATATAATTCAAGGTGGATTTGTTTTCCAAAAAACTTCTCTAAATCTTTTCTAGCCTCAATACCAACACGTTTTAAAGCTGAGCCTTTATGCCCAATAATAATGCCTTTTTGAGTCTCTCGCTCTACCATTATTACCGAACGGATTTTAATAATTTTTTCTTCTTCAAAAAATTCTTCAGTATCTACCTCAACAGCATAAGGAATCTCTTTTTTATAATGCAATAGTATTTTCTCTCTAATAGCCTCATTAACAAAAAATCGCTCTGGCTTATCTGTTAATTGGTCTTTTGGATAAAATGGTGGTGACTCTGGTAATAATTCTATAATTCTCTGAAACACGTTTTTAACATTAAACCCGTTTAAAGCAGAAATAGGGTAAAACTCTGCATTTGGCACTTTACTCTGCCACAACTCTGCTTGTTCTTCTAATTGTTCTTGATTAGAATTATCAATCTTATTCAACAATAAAAGAACAGGAATTTTAGAATTCTTTATTTTTTTAAAAAAAGCTTCATCCTTTAGTTCCTTTTCACCAATTTCTACCATGTAAATTAAAACATCTGCATCCTCAAAAGCAGACTTTACAAAATCCATCATGGATGTTTGCAATTCGTAAGCTGGCTTAATGATACCTGGAGTATCACTTAATACAACCTGAAAATCTTCACCATTAACAATGCCCAGAATTCGATGTCTTGTGGTTTGCGCCTTAGAAGTAATAATGGATAGTTTTTCACCTATAAAAGCGTTCATCAATGTAGACTTTCCTACATTAGGATTACCAATAATATTTACAAAACCTGCTTTATGCATACTCTTAATTTTTAGCAAATTTACAATCTTTAGCGCTATAAGCTCTACAATACAGAAATACATTTTCTCACATGATAAAAATCACTATTTAATTACTGTTTAGGATTTAAATTTGAATTTAAAATAAATTCATCAAAAAAACATATATGACTGATCTTCAAATTGCCAAACAGGTAAAACTAAAACCCATAACAGAAATAGCAGAGAAATTTGGAATTGACCCAAATAATTTAGAAATGTATGGTAAGGATAAAGCAAAGCTTCCTTTATCTCTTATAGACCGAAATAAAGCCGATAAAAGTAACCTCATTCTGGTTTCAGCAATATCACCTACACCTGCTGGTGAAGGTAAAACAACCATTTCTATTGGTTTATCTGAAGCACTTAACCAATTAAACAAAAAAACAACAGTAGTTTTAAGAGAACCATCCTTAGGTCCTGTTTTTGGAATTAAAGGTGGTGCTACTGGTGGTGGTTATTCGCAAGTATTACCCTTAGAGGATATTAATTTACATTTTACTGGTGATTTCTCTGCCATTGAAAAAGCGCATAATCTCTTGTCTGCTGTTATAGACAACAACATACAAAGCCGAACAAATTCCTTAGGATTAGACCCAAGAACAATTACTTGGAAACGTGTGGTTGACATGAATGATAGAGCACTAAGACGAATTATTGTTGGGCTTGGCGGAACCTCATCTGGTATACCAAGAGAAACAGGTTTTGATATCACAGCTGCCTCAGAAATAATGGCCATTTTATGTATTTCTAAAAGTCTTAGTGACCTTAAAGAACGATTAGGAAACATATTTATAGGGTATACATTTTCAAAAAAACCAATATATGCTAGAGATTTAAAAGTTGCAGGCGCAATGGCAACGCTTTTACAACATGCTGTAAAACCTAATTTAGTACAAACCATAGAAGGTAATCCAGCCATAATTCACGGAGGACCATTTGCTAATATTGCCCAAGGTACTAACTCTGTAATTGGAACCTTAATGGGAATGAGCTATTCTGACTATACAGTAACAGAAGCAGGTTTTGGTTTTGACTTAGGTGCTGAAAAATTCTTTGATATTAAATGCCAAAGCGCAGGTATATCTCCAAAAGCAGTTGTTTTAACCACAACAATACGTGCGCTTAAATATCATGGTGGAGCAGATTTAAAATCTTTAGACGTTCCTAATGTTGAAGCTTTGAGAAAAGGACTTCCTAATTTAGAAAAGCATCTTGAAAATATTATGCAATTTGGTGTTACACCTATAATTGCTATTAATAAATTTAAATCTGACACTAAAGAAGAAATTCAACTTATAAAAGATTTAGCTAAAATAAAGAACATTAGAGTCGCAGTAGCTAGTGTTTGGACTAAAGGTGGTAAAGGTGCCATAAAACTTGCAGAACACGTCATAGAAGTTGCAGAAGCAAACCAAGCTAAATTTACACCACTTTATAGTTGGGATATGGATATTGAAGCAAAAATTGAAACCATTGCCAAAAAAATATATGGTGCAGAACATGTAGATTATAACACTAGTGCAAAACGTCAGCTAAAGCGTATTAAGGAGCTTGAACTAGACAAATTGCCAGTATGTATAGCCAAAACACAAAAATCATTATCAGATAATCCTAAGTTACTTGGTAGACCAAAAGATTTTATTATTACTGTACGTGAAATAGAAATCGCTTCTGGTGCAGGCTTTTTAATTCCTATTACTGGAGAGATAATGCGTATGCCTGGTTTACCTGCTCATCCTGCATCTGAAGGTATTGACATTAGTGATGATGGTGAAATCAGTGGTTTATTTTAATCATTTTACAGATTAAAGTTTTTGCAATTAAAATGTTTTATTTGATGACATTTTAATAATGTGCCGATAAGTAAGAAATGAACTTAAAACCTCTTTCTTATGAATCGCATTAATATCTTTAAAACCTTAGTTGTTGTTCTTTTACTATCTGCATGTAGCTCAGACTCTAATAAAGACAACACTAATCCGCTTGCAAACTTTACATCGCAATTATGTGAAAATGTAACTGGACCAACAGCTGCATATTGGGACAATGCTCATGGTTTACCCATACCATTGTCCCAAATACCTACATTGTCTAATCCTGGACAACAATTTATACACAGCCAATATCCTGGTTTAGGATTTACTATGCCTCAAGGCTACACAGCTTCAGAAGCACAAATTGGCTTAGGTGTTAATGTATTAAGAAACGATAACCAAGTACTTTGGAGATATGTACCTGGCTTAACCTCTTTAAGTCAGGTTAATATTTTAGATATCGTCGCTTCTGAAGTTAATCAGCTTTTTGCTTTTTATGGACATACAGGAAACTTTACGGTAGATTGCGAACAAAATGTAACGCAATCGCAAGGCAGTTTTATTGTGAGTACGAGTACACGATTAATCCGCTTTGGAAATATTACAGCTTTAGTTGCCATCAATTCTTATTTTGAAACCTCATTAGGTTCCACTTTTGCCAATGTATCCATTTCTTCTGGACCTACAGAAGAATTCGATACTTTAATAATGGATACATTTTTACCTATACATTGGCAACTTCTAATTATAGACAATGGTGTAAGAGATTCAGATTTAGACGGAACACCAGACACTCAAGACAATTTTCCTTTCGACCCAAATAGACAATAATAACACTAAAACAATTCAGTTATGAAAAAAATAGCCATTCCTTTAGCTTTAGCTACCGTAGGACTCATACTCACTGCCTTTAGTTTTTTTAGTTCAAAAAAAGGTAATGCTGAAGATATAGATATAAGTATTGAAAAAAGTGCATTTATAATGCCTGCAGCTCATAGAGTATACTCTAATGCTGATGCTCTAGACGGAAAATATTATCTATTTAAAGCAAAAATCACTAATAATTCTTCAAATACTTTAGAAGACGTTACCGTAAAATATCGCATACCCAATTATATAGATTGGACAGAATTGACAGTTTCTGGCGAGATGTTTCCTGGACAAACTTTAGTTGTACCATGTTATCCTAAGTTTAATAATGAAATTACTGAGAAGACCACAGAGTCTGTTGAAAAAGCAGAAATAGAAATCTCTTGGGATGGTGCTGAGGAAGACGACATTATTGAAGAAGATTTTACATTTAAACTTACTAATAGAAATGAATATGTCTACACTGGCATAAAAACTGAAGAAATTAGTTCTTGGGCAGACATGTACGACAACGATGCGCTTATAGCATGCTTTGTTACTCCAAATGATCCTGTTGTAAAATATTACACACAAAATTTACAAGAAAAACTATTAAAAGGTGAAGCCGCTTCGGTAACTCGTAAACCAGAAGATGCTGTTCGCTTTTTAGGAGGTATTTACGAAGCCACTCGAAAATCTCATATGGTTTATAGTGGCACTAAAGGCATACCAAAATCTACTGATGATGTACAAAGTATAGTACAACAGGTTAGATTACCACGCGAAGTTATTACAGGAAACACAGGACTTTGCATAGAACTGAGCGTTTTATATGCCAGTGTACTTTCGGCAGCAGGTATAGATCCTATAATTTACATGGTTCCTGGCCATGCGTATCCTGGTTTTAGAATGAATGGTCAATATTATGCTATTGAGGCCACAGGAATTGGCGGAGAAGGCTTAGGCAATATTATGAGTGCAGAAGACGCCTATAAACAAGGTCAAAAACAACTGCAAGAATTTATAGAACGCTCTCAAGCTGGTGACCCTAGATACACTATTGTAGATATCCATAATGTAAATGCACAAGGAGTAACTTCTATGGATTTAAAAGACAATGATTTTATGCGAAAAAAGGTTGATGATATTGTTTCTTCATGGTCTAACGAACAACAAGTTATCCCAAATAATAGAAGAGAAAACGAAATTAGACTTCCTAATAATCGTATACGTACTAGCAACTCGCTTTCATTCTCAATTCCAGCAGGCTGGCAAACCATGATGCATCCTGTACCTCAAATGCCAATTGTTACAGCTCAGGTAGTTGCACCAGATCAAATGACAACGGTTACTATTTACGACATTGCCGCTTCTAACACTCAACAAGGTATGGCAACAGTAGATCAATATTTATCAAGTTTTGGTATGCAGATGCAATATCAAATTAATGGTAGCTCTATAGCAGGACAAACCTATTCTGCCAACGGAACTTTTAATTGGATTGGCAAAGCCATAAGAAGACAAGGTGGTATTAGAATTGTAGCCGTTGGCGCACCAGATTATATGTATAATCAAAATTCTTCAGTAATAAATCAAGTTTATAGCAGTATCAGATAAATAAAATCATCATGAAAACATTAATAAAAACAATCGTATGTGTATTGTTATTCAATACAAGCATCAATGCACAATCTCAGCAAAAGATAGAAATGCGAATAGACTCTATTGGCAATGCTAAACTTGCAGTATCCATGACTATGAATGCTCAACAATGGCAAGTTTGGAATAGTAATTACGGTAATAATCCTTCAGCATTAAAACGAGATATAGAACGCTCTATGCCTGCTTATTTTCTCGATAATTTTAAATTAGAAAAAGACGACATGAATCGTTCTTTTAATCTTAGCCTCAATGCTTATGGTGTATGTGAGATTAATAAACGTGGTAAATGGATTGTAGATACAGATCAGAAAAATGCACAACTTACAGAATTAACCGGCAATAAATACATGCTAGTTAGCAGTCCTCCAGAATATGGTGGCAATCTACAACAAACTTTTATTGTTGAACTTCCTAACAAAGCAAAAAATATTAGAACAGATAAGGATGCTTATGGAAAATCTGTTTTTGAATTTGATATGGACGCACCTTCATCTGGATTTAATATGATGCGTTGGTCTGGTGTTTTTTTATTAATCATTGGTGGAGGTTGGCTAGGAAAAGACATTATAAAAAACAACAATAGAAAATTGATAGATGACGATAATGTCTTATCAAAATAACTATACCTCTTTTTATTGATGAAACTTAAATAGACAATAGCTTTTCATCGTTAAAAAAGTTTTATGAATCGTTACTATTGGTGAAAAAACGAATAAATTGTATCTTACTCATGTTTAGCTATTAACATGAGGAACACATACAAGATCGACAATAAATTACAAGTCGTTAACGCTATTAAGTGTAATGATTCTACTACCTTAAAACGTATTTACACCAGCAATTACCCTAAAATTGAAACACTGGTCTTAAAAAATAATGGCACAAAAGAACATGCAAAAGATATATTTCAGGAAGCGTTTTTGGCTGTATGGCAAAACGTAAAACAAGATAAATTTATTCCACAAAGCGAATCCTCAATTAATGGTTATCTGTACACTATAGCCAAAAACAAATGGATGGACGTATTACGCTCTCAAGGCTACAAAAAAACAATTACAGCATCGCAATTATCCTATTTTGAAATAAAAGATGAAGAAAATAACGGTATGGATGATGACATTTTAAAAGATAAACGATTAGAGGATGTAATGTTTGCCTTTAAAAACTTAGGTTCGCCTTGCAAAAACTTATTACGTAAGTTTTATTTCGAAAAGAAATCTATGAAACTTATTGCTGAAGAATTGCAATTAGATTCAGCTTCAACACGAAATAAAAAATACAGATGTATGCAAAAGTTAAGACAAATAGCCCTAAATAAGAATTAATAGCCATGGACTTAAATGACATATCACAAAAAGAATTTGAAAGTATTGAAGCTTATTTAAACAATAAACTTTCAGGTAATGATTTGTCAGAGTTTGAAAAAAAACTTAAAACTGACAATGATTTTGCAACCAAAGTTGAGGATATAAAAACTATTTTAATGGGTGTAGAAACCCAAGCCTTAAAAGAACAGTTCGAAGTTTTCCATGAAGAATTATTCTCAGACCAAAAAGACCCAATAACTTTTGAGCCAAAAGTAAAATTCTTAAACTGGAAAAGAATAGCTGTCGCAGCTGCACTTATTATTGCGACTGGTAGTTTTTGGTTTTTTGGAGGAAACTCTAACGAGCGTTTATATGCCAATTATTTCACTCCAGATCCTGGTTTACCAACAACAATGAGTAGTAATGAGAATTATGAATTCTATGAAGCTATGGTTTCTTACAAACAAGGACATTACAAAAAGGCCTTAAGCACATGGCAAGATCAGCTCAAAACAAAAACAAGTAATGACACGCTTAACTACTTTATTGGCTCTACCTTATTAGCCGACAAGAAAGAAAGCGAAGCCATATCTTATTTATTAGAAGTCACCAAACAAGAGCATACTGTTTTTAAGAATGACGCTTTCTATTATCTTGGTTTAGCTTATTTAAAGACCAACGATAAAGATAAAGCTATAAGCGCTTTAAAAAAATCTGATTTTACCAAAGCAAAAGACCTACTAAAAAAACTGAATTAAAAAAATGTATAATTCTAAACATATTACACTTCTACTTTTGGTATTAGTGAGTGCTCTTGGTATCTTACATTCTCAAAACACAAACGAAAGTAACCTTAAGAAACTAGATAAATTTCTAAAAGACAAAGACTTTAATACTGCCAAACAATTTGTAGATAAAAATATAGATTCACTCTTAGGACTAAATAAATATTATGAGGTTACAGATTATGTTTACTACTTAGGTCAGATAGAATCTAATATAAACAGTGTCGATTCTGCTAAAAAAGTAATCTCAGATTTTGAGTCTAAAATTAAATCCTTAACAAATAACAAAAAAGCGCTAAGACAATTGGCTTTAGAAACAGGATCTTTTTATGAGTCTGTTGGTGATTCTGAAACTGCCAAAAACTACAATTTAAAAGCATTAGAAATCACCAAATCAATGCCTAATACAACCGGAAAGGATCTAGCCTTAATAGAAAGTAATTTAGGTGTTTTCTATTCGCGATTAGGAGATTTACCCTTAGCAACTGCATATCATAAAAAAGGACTTAACTCGTTAAAAAGCGATTCTACCTCAACGGCAAACAGCTATTATATTTCCTATAATTCTTTAGGAGGAATGATGTGGTATGCTTCAAAATTCGATAGTGCTATTTATTACTACAAAAAAGCAGATAAAACCTTAAAATCGTTAGAGCAAAATCCATGGAACACCTATTACCGATCTGCTTCATTAAACAATAATATTGCTGGCATTTACAACTTACAAGGCAATTTAGATGCTTCCATTACTGCCATGCAAACCACTGTAAAAAATCTCAATGCATTTTTAAAAGAAGACATTAGTGATGTAAGACGTACTTATGCGCAAGAGTTTTTATTTCAAGCCATAGAAAACTATGCTGGTTTATATAAAGACATTGGAGATTATAAAAAAGCGAAACAACTCTTAAGCCATGCGTTTCAATTAAAAAACAAACATCTTACTACAGAAAGTGTAGAAATAGCAAAAGGAAAAATTCTTTTAGGGCAAATAGATGTTGCTTTAAAGAATTATAAAAACGCTGAACACCTCTTGAATGAAGGCATTAATAATTTTAAAACCACCAATGGTGATTATGAGTATTGGTTAGCTGATGCGTATTATAGTAAAGCTTTAATGAATGTAGAGCTAGACAATAAGGACTTAGCAAAAACATATTTTGAAAACAGTGAAAAACACTTTAAAACCTCATTGGGCAATTACTACGATGAACAATATTTAGATTTTACTGTAAACGCTTCAAATTTTTATTCAAAAACAGGAAACAAAGACAAAGCCTTATCTATGGCTAATGAAGCCTTAGAATATATTAAAACTAATCAAGGTAAAAAAACGCTTTTAGAGTACTTTCAAGTATTAAACTTAGCTGACATTTATTATCAAAATAAAGACTACGAAAACGCTTTACTTTATGGTAACAAAGCTATAAATCTTTTAAACTCTATTGAATTTACAGAAAACAGTAAACTCAATAGCCTAATCATTGAAAGTAATAAGGTAAGTGCTATTTTAATTAAAGTAAAAACCCATTTAAAATTAGCTACAAAAAAGAATGAAGCCTTTCTTAAATCTCAACTCGTTGAAATTGACAATGCCATTAAATTATTAGAAAACAAGAAATCAATGATTTTGAATGATGGCTCAACAGCAATTTTAATTCAAGACAATATAGATGTATTTAGAATTGCCAAAATGTTGAATTTAGAACTATACCAACTCACTAAAAAAGAAAGCTACTTAGAAGCACTACTTAGTTATCATGAATCTATGATTTATCATAAAATAAGAAGCAGACTTAATTCAAAATCTAATAAACTAACCGCCAAACTTCCCAAAGAGATTTTAGAAAAAGAAAAAAAATTAAAAGAGGCACTTAATAACAAACTTGGAGGTAATACCAACATTGATATTTATATAGAAAACGAAAAAAAATGGCTAAACTTTTTAGAGCACTTAAAGAGGGAATATCCTAATTATTATAAGCTTCGGTACGCTTCAATAACGCAGCCATTAAGTGAACTTAAAAACAAAATACCACAATCTTCTACACTTATAAGGTATCTGTTTATTGAAGATAATCTCTACGCCTTTGTAATTAATGATTCATCTATGCAAATGGTTACGTTAGATGCAAACGCATCTATAGAATTAATCTCTCAACTCAATAAAAAAACAGAAGCTTTAAAGCCTTCTTTTGATACTCAATCTGATTTGTATAATCTACTATGGAAACCCTTAGAAGGCTATATTAACACTGAAAATATTATTATTATACCAGATAAATCACTGTTTAACTTAAGTTTTGAATTATTAACTAAAAACACCTGTAAAAACTACAAGGAGCTTAATACCAAAAGCCTCTTAGCTAAACATAATATATCATACAACTACAGCCTTTTTTTAATAGACAAAAACAGCCAACCTATAGGTTATGATTCAAACTTTATTGGGTTTGCGCCAGAGTTTAATGAATCTATGAAAACCAATTACAAAATTGCTATTAAAGATTCTGTAGATATGGATTATGCTTATTTAAAATTACTACCTCAGCCTTTCGCAAAAAGTTTAACTGAGAGTTATTCAAAACTATTTAATGGCAATTCTTTTTTAAATGAAAATGCATCAAAAAGCATCTTTACTAAAAATGCCAAAGAGCATAAAATCATTCACATTGGCACACATGCAGAGTCTGATAATGTATCACCAGAATTTTCAAGATTAATTTTTGCAAAAAACTCTGATGATGAGAATAATTCTCTATACACTTACGAAATATACAATCAAAATTTAGCTTCTAATTTAGCTATTTTAACAGCTTGCGAAACTGGAAAACCAAGTTACCAGCCTGGTGAAGGTATGATCTCTTTAGCGCATGCTTTTAATTATGCTGGCAGCGAAAGTATTTTAACTAGTCTTTGGAAAATTGACGAACAATCTAGCGCTAAGATTTTAGAATATTTTTACGACAATATCTCAAAAGGCTTAAAAAAGGATGAAGCCCTTAAAGCTGCAAAACTTAAATACATTTCACAAGCAGATGGCAGAACAATTGCACCTCAATACTGGGCTGGTTTAGTATTAATTGGAGACATTTCACCAATAGACATTAATACATCTAACAACTTTTTATTGTGGTTAGTTTTAGGAATTATATTGTTGTTGATTATACTCTTTTTTGCAAGAAAACAGCGTAATTAAGATCTAGGCTTATTTATGCCTCTATCGTACATCACTATACTACCTGCTACAGAAACATTAAGACTTAATTGAGATGAAAATTTCACTAAAAAATGACTTTTCTCTATGGCTTGTTTAGACAAACCATGATCTTCTGCTCCCAATAAATACACACAACGTCTTGGATGATGAAATGTTTCTAATGCTTCCGCCTCATCTGTAAGTTCTACTCCAACAAGTCGCGCACCCTTTGGTAGATTATTGAAAAAATCATCAAACGTATCATAATGAAAATATGGCATTGCCTTTACAGCATTATGTGTATCGCAAGCTTGCTTAGCATAACGATTACCTATAGTAAAGATAAAACTTGCGCCAAGGTTTTGAGCCGAACGCCAAAGTACACCAAGATTTTCAGGAGTTTTACCATTCTGAATACCTATACCAAAAAACTCATTCGTAAAATTATCATTCATCTTATAAAACTAAAAAAGTCTTCTGTTATACAAAACTTTTAATCAGCAAAACAACCCCTAGTCTTAGGTATTCTAAACACTAACTTTTTATACACCTGTAAACCAACATCATTTATCTCTTAGAATGACAAGTATACATTTTTCGAAAACCTATTCTTTAAGCCAACCATATCTAAAATTGCTATGCACTTGCATACACCATTTTTTGTGATTCCTGCTTAGAACATAAAAATAAAGCCACAGGTATTATTTTCATTACTTTTTAAACTCTAAACTTAATCTAGCCATAAAGTTTAACTCAGATTTGTTGATTTTAGCATAGGCATAAGCAATTTCATTTGCTGTTTTAAGTATTAGTGTCTTAAACTCATCATCAAATAAATTTGGGTATTGGTGCAAAAATTCTAAAAAAGCATTAAAACAAGCTGCTGCTGCTGCATTATTTTCCTGTAGTGTATTAAACTTAGATTTTATATATGCTATGTTGGTTTCTCCAATATGCTGCCAATGCTTTTCTAAAATTTCAGTTAGTTTAAAGTATTCATGAAAAGACAGATTGTTATCAGCTTTAGCAATTGCATAAAACAAACATCCCAAACGTGTTAATAGCTCTTCTGACATTATAAAATTGTATTAATAACCACACAAGGTATTTAAATCAATACAATTAAAGAATGACATTAATCATTACAGTAGATTAATCTCTCTAAATTTTATACTTTTATTACTTACAATTTATGTAAACTTCACCATGATTAATCAAGATTTAGAAATATTCAACATCTTGCTAGAAGCCATCTCGGAAGCAGTTATTATTATTGACGAAGAACAAAACATCAAGGTAATTAACAGTATAGCCGAACACACTTTTAATTATGATAAAAAAGACATTATTGGCAAAACTTTAAAAATGCTAATATCTAATAGTTACACTGAGGTAAAAAACAAAGAACATCATACAGATAGTATTACCGAAATTTATGGTTTAAAAAAAGATGGTGATACTATACCTATAAAATTAGAGCTAAATCCTTTTTCTGTCTATGAAAGCAACTATGTTATGGTACTAGTCAAAGACATATCAAAGCAAAAAGAAGATGAATTCGATTTTATGCTTAGAAGCAAAGCTTTAGAATCTGCCAGCAATGGAATTTTAATTACAGATGCTTTAAAACCTGGAAATCCTGTTATTTATAACAATCCTGCTTTTGAAAAATTAACTGGGTATTCTAAAGAGGAAATATTAAATAAAAATTGTCGAATTCTACAAAGTAAAGACAGGGAACAAGAAGAGCTTAAAAAGCTAAGAAAAGCAATAAAAAACGGTGATAGCTGCCTTGTAACCCTAAGAAATTATAAAAAAGACGGCACCCTTTTTTGGAACGACCTATTCATTACGCCAATAACTAATAAAAAAGGGATTGTTACAAATTTTATTGGCATACAAAATGATGTAACAGAACGTGTTATAGCCGAAGAGGCAAAAAATCATTTAGCTACAATTTTTAATGAATCGCTAAATGAAATCTATGTTTTTGATGCCGAAACTCTAAAGTTTATAAATGTTAACAGAGGCGCCTTAAAAAATATAGGTTATACTATAGAAGAGCTTAAATCTATGACTCCTTTAGATTTAAAATTACATTTAAATGAAAAGGTATTTAGAGAAAAGTACATTGATTTATTACTAAGGCAAGAAGCAGAGCAAATAGATTTTGAAGCCACACATTTTAGAAAAGATGGCACAAAATATCCTGTAATGGTGCACCTGCAACTATCTAATCTAAAAAACAGAAAGGTTTTTGTAGCCATAGTAGTAGACATAACAGAGCAAAAGAATTACACCATAAAGCTCGAAAAAACCGTTAAGGAAAGAACCGAACAATTACAAAAAGCACTAAGCAAAGAAAAAGAACTCAACGAACTCAAAACCAAATTCCTATCCCTTGTATCTCACGAATTTAAAACACCTTTAAGTGGTATAGCAACATCAATCATGTTGTTAGAAAAATACAAACTCACAGAAGAACAACCTAAACGCGATAAACATTTAGCAATTATTAAGGATAAAGTAAATTACCTTAATACAATATTAAATGACTTTTTATCAATAGAAAGATTAGAATCTGGAACATTCAATTATAACTGCTCAAGTTTTAAATTAAGCAAGGTTGTTAATGAAGTTGTTTATAATGCCAATATGCTATTAAAAGAAGGACAACGCATTAACTATCCTGAGCATGTAGATGAGATTACGCTATATCAAGACGAAAGAATAATTGAACTTATTTTGTCTAATGTTCTTCAAAACGCTGTCAAGTATTCTGGAGAAAACTCAGAAATTGACATAAGAGTTAAACAACATAAAAACCACTTTGTTTTTGAAATTGAAGATCATGGCATAGGAATACCAAAAAAAGAGATGGAAAACATCTTTACAAGATATTACAGAGCAGAAAATGTTTTAAATATGCAAGGCACTGGCATTGGTCTTAACATTGTAAAAACTCATATAGAAAATTTAGGTGGTAGCATAACAATTAATAGTATAGAAAACAAAGGCACACTAGCAAAACTTAAGATACCAAATAACGTAAACCATGACTAAAGTTTTACTCATAGAAGACGATACAATATTAAGAGAAAACACTGCTGAGCTGTTAGAAATATTAAACTTTGAAGTGATTACAGCACCCAACGGTAAGCTAGGTTTAAAATCAATTCATAGTAATTTGCCAGACATTATTGTTTGTGATATTATGATGCCAGAATTAGACGGCTACGAAGTACTAAAAGAAGTTTCTAAAAGCAATAATACTAAACATATTCCTTTTATTTTTTTATCTGCAAAAACAGAACATAAAGATGTAAGAAAAGGCATGAATCTTGGCGCAGATGATTACATCACAAAACCCTTTACAGAAGATGAATTAGTTAGTGCCATTAAAAGTAGGCTTGCAAAGGCCAGTATTTTAAAAGACCAAGGTCAGCAGGTTAATGTTAATAATTATTCTGAAAAAGATGAATTAACCTCCATCAATGATTTAAAAAATTTCTTTGATGACTACGGAAAAGAATACCACTTTAACAAAGACCAAATAATCTATAGAGAAGGCGACCACGCTAACTATATTTACCTTATAAAAAAGGGTGTGGTAAAATGCCATAAGCTAGACGATAAAGGCAAAGAGCTAGCAACTAGTTTATACAAAGAAGATAATTTGTTTGGTTATACCTCATTTACACATAATCTACCACACAAAGAAACCGCGACAGCCATACAAGAAACAGAGTTAGCAGGATTATCTATTCTTCAGCTTTCAGAAATTTTAGACAAAAATAATAAAGTTGCCGTTGCACTAATAGATCATTTAACCGACGATTTATCTGAAGTTAAAGAACAACTCTTACAAATGGCATATAGTTCAGTTAACAAAAAAACGGCTAATACTATACTTCAATTTGCCGAAAGAATAAACCAAAAGCCAAACGACCCAATTAAAATATCTAGAAATGATTTAGCAAGCGTTGCAGGTGTAGCAACCGAAACCTTAATACGCACTCTAACCAGTTTTAAAAACAAAGGGTTAATTATTTCTGAAGGAAGAAACATTGTAATTAAAGACATTGAAGGGCTAAAACAAATGCAATAAATAATGACCTAAAATGATACAAATCATTTTATAAAAACCTCTAAGCACATACATTTAAGATATTAAACTCATTTTATGAAAAATGTGCTTTTACCTACTGATTTTTCTGAGAACTCATGGAATGCAATTAAATATGCTATTCACTTTTTTAATTCTAAAACATGTAACTTTTATATACTACATGTTAATAGTTTAAATAGTTTCATTCCACAAAATGAGTCTTTAACTGTTGATTCATATTACCTAGAAAACACATACACAAAACCTGCTAAACTAGAACTACAAAGTTTTCTAAAACGCATTTCAAAATTAAAAGCGCATAACAATACTCACAAATTCTTTGTACTAACAGATGT
Organism: Winogradskyella sp.; assembly: GCF_025210595.1. GTDB lineage: Bacteria > Bacteroidota > Bacteroidia > Flavobacteriales > Flavobacteriaceae > Winogradskyella. The sequence goes on along the minus strand of NZ_JAOARH010000035.1, from coordinate 24,042 downwards.
TGGCTTTTTTATAGAAAGCATACGTAAAACTGTAAAAGAAAAAAAGATAGATCTTATTGTAATGGGCACAAAGGGAGTTTCTGGTTTCAATAAAATAATACTTGGTACAAATACAGCAGATGTAATTACTAAAGTTAAATGCAACACACTAGCAGTACCAGAAAATGCTGAATTTGTTTCTCCAAAAGAGATAGCTTTCCCTACAGATTTAAACTTAAGTTATAAATTAAATGTTTTACAGCCAATTAATGAAATCATTGAACATTTTAAGGCGTCCTTAAGACTCTTACACATTAATAAAAACAAGTCCGCTTTAAAAAACGAATTGAAACAAAACAAAGCATTACTTGAAGACTACTTTAGTAGCACTCAACTGAGTTTTCACTATTTAACAAATAAAAAAGTAGAAGACGCTGTACAATGCTTTGTAGAAAGCAGAGACATAGATCTTATTTGTATGGTAGCTAAAAACCTAAATTATTTCCAACAAATCTTCTTTCATAGCAGAGTTGAAAAGATTAGTTATCACACAGACAAACCATTTTTAGTATTACACGAAAAAAACTAACAGTTATAGAAAGTTCTATATTCATTATAGAATTTTTGAGCTGGTATCATATTATAAAACAGAAAGTTGAGCTTTCTGTTTTTTAGTGTTTAACAATAAGTCACAGTCCTAACAGCTGTATGACAAATATCATTTTTAAATTTTACCCTAAACCCTATCTTTAATAAGCTATAAAATGGTTTTATTATGAGAAATATTCTTATTCCAACAGATTTTTCAGCAAATGCTATGAATGCATTAAAATATGCCGCAGAGTTATTTAAATACGACATCTGCAATTTTTTTATAATGCATGCTTACCAAGATGAAATATTTAAAGATGAAGAACTCATACAACAAGAAACTTTAGTTAAGGTTACGCAACAGGTGTCTAAAAAATCTCAATCAAACTTAGAAAAAGTATTAAAAGACATAAAAAAAGCATCGCCTAATCCTAGACATAGCTTTTCAGTAATTTCCGCTAACAATATGCTTGTTGACGAAGCAGATAAAATTGTAGATGAAGAAAACATAGATATTGTTGTTATGGGTACACGCGGAAATACTAACGACAGAAAACTAACCTTTGGAAGCCATACGCTACAAGTATTACGATATGTACAATGCCCAGTATTAGCAATCCCAGAAAACTATGTTGGTATTCAACCAAGGCATATTCTTTTCCCTACCAATTACCTAATTCCGTATAAAAGAAGAGAATTAAAACTCTTGTGCGAGCTTGCAGTGCCATATAGAGCAATAATAGATATGCTCTATGTTTCTAGCAGTGATAAACTTTCTATTAGGCAACAAAACAACCAAAGCTTTTTAAAAGACGAACTCTGCAAAAACCAAGTAAACATTAAGACAGTTAAAAATGAAAATATTACCAATGCTATTTGCAACTACATTGAAGAAAATGATGTAGATCTGCTAGTAATGGTAAACACAAGACATTCATTTTTTGAAAACATTTTCTTTAAATCTAAGATAGATGAAATCAGTCTTCGTATTGATATTCCATTTTTAGCATTACAAAATATAAGACGTTATTAACAATTAAAATTTATCGTCATGAAAAACATATTATTACCTACAGATTTTTCAGATAATTCCTGGAATGCCATAAAGTATGCTTTACAATTATATAAAAATGAAGTTTGCAAGTTTAAGCTACTTCACACTTTTACACCTGTTGTATATCAGATAGAGTTTATGCAATCTAGCACACCTCAGTTTCAAGTTATGGAGGCTGTTAAAGAAACCAGTCAAAAAAACCTTAATGAATTAGTCGTAAGAATTGAAACTGAATTTCCTAATCCAAATCATGAGTTTACCACCCAATCTTCTTTTAACACACTAACAGAAGAGATAAGCGATATCGTAAAAAACAACTCTATAGACTTAATTATTATGGGTACAAAAGGAGCGTCTGGAGTACAAGAAATTCTGTTTGGGTCTAACACTATTCATGTTCTTGACAATGCTAAATGTCCTGTATTAGCTATACCTAGTGGTTTCACTTTTGAAAAACCTCATGATTTGTTATTTCCTTCAGATTATGAAGTCAACTTTAAAGACCAACATTTACAGCCTATAATAGATATCGCCAAGCTTTTTAGTATTCGTATTAATATAATGCATGTCTTTTATGGCGAAAAATTAAACGAACAACAAGAAGGTAACCGACAAAAAATTGCAGAAAAGTTTAAAGGTATTGCACATTTATTCCACAACATTGAAAATAAAAATATACCAGAAGCTATTTCGCAATTTCAAATGAAAACACCTATTAATCTATTGGTAATGATTAATAATAAGCACTCATTTTTTGAAAATCTTTTCTTTAAATCTAACATAAAACAAATTGGTTTTCATCTAAAAATACCTTTTATGATAATACCATCTCAATTATAAACCAGACTGATTAATATCATTTCATATTGATAGAATTAAAAGTAACTTTTACAATATAATTTTAGACTTAAGCCATGAAAAAAATACTATTACCAACAGACTTTTCTGATAACGCCTGGTGTGCAACAGTGTATGCGCTTAAACTTTATGCCAATGAAGAGTGCATCTTTTATTTTTTACATTCTTACAAAATGAAAACTTCTGCCATGTCTAACATCTCTAATAAGCTATTACGATCTATGGCAGAAAATGCAAAGCAAGAACTGATAGAGATTAAAGAAATGGCAGAAAAAGCTAATGCAAACCCAAAGCACAAATTTGAAGCTGTATTGAGTATTGACGCTATGGAAGATGCTATAGAAATTGCTACAAAAAAGCACAACATAGATCTTATAATAATGGGTACCAAAGGTGCAACAGGTGCTAAAGAGATTTTTATGGGTAGTAATACCGTTGAAATTATTAAACACATTAAAACCTGCCCTATTTTATTAATTCCGCACGATTGTGATTTTAAAGAACCAGAACAAATTGCATTTCCAACAGATTTTAACCGATTTTATGGTGAAGAATTAGTGCCATTAAAAGAGCTCTCAAAGCTTTATAATTCTAAAATAAGAGTCTTACACATTAATAAAGAAGAAAACCTTAGCCACCATCAAAACTATAATTTGGCGATGCTAGAAGCTTATTTAGAAGATTATCCACACGCGTTTCATTGGATGCCAGATTACTCTAAAAAAGAACATACAATCATGGATTTTATTGATGATTTAAATATAGATATACTGGTAATGATAAATTATCAACACAGTTTTATAGAAAACATCATCAACGAACCTGTAATTGAAAAAATAGGATTTCATGCCAAAATACCATTCTTTGTAATTCCGTCATCAGCATAGATTATAACATTATAAAAATAAATGCTGAAATTATATCAGCAATTGTATTAGTTAGTAAAGCTGCCAAAATGTAATCAATTTTGGTAGCTTTTTTTTAAAACCTAACCAATAAAAAAAGATAACATATTTTTTAGCAGACTGACAAAAATCATTTTAAAACAAACAGAAAATCAATACATTATGTAACCAACATTTATAACCCTACCTTTTTAAATTATGCATCATGAAAACAATTCACACTAATGCAAAGCATACCGAATGGCTAAGTGCAGACGAAATGCATTTTGAGTCTAAAAAATGGCTTTCAGAATTAGAATTCTGCAAAGAAGAACAATGGTTCTTTGAAGATCTAATACGTTCTTATACATTGCAGATATTAGACAACGATCATTTTGAAGAAAGCAAACGATTAATAGACCAACTTTCTAAAATTGTGACACAAACCGAAACTTTGATTAATGCTGTTAAATCTCACGAAAAGCAACTCTCAATTATGGTAGATGGTATTGATGAAATTGCAAAAGAGAAAGCTTACAAAAATGAACATCGTAATCTTACAGAGTTATTTGGCGAGTTTAAAAAACGCTACCGCATTTTAAAAACAAAACTATTCAATCTTATAAAATTGGTTATGAAAGAAAGCAAACAAAACCAATTATTAGATAAAGAATAATTTATTGCTTTATAAGTTTAACTAAAGAAATCTTAAGCCTTTATTAAACATGGTAAACCATTAAAGGCAATTTTAGCTTATTACTTATCTGTGCAGTAGAAGAGCCAATAAAAAAGCGTTCAAAAAAGCTCTCTTTATGCACTAACAAAGCTATTAAGTCAATTGGATTAGTTTGTATATAAGAGTTTACTACATAATTTATTGGCACATGGTTTACCACATGATATTCGTAATTAATATCGTTTAAGTTTTTTTCTATGTATGCACTATCGTGTTTTTCCTCTAACGAAACTTCATCGTTAGGCTTAACGCGTATAATATGCACTTTTTTAGAATACTGCTTAGCAAAGGTCAACAAGCTAGCAAAGGCTTTACTGCTAATTGAATCATTGATACCTAATGGTAAAACTAATTCTTTTGGTGCTCTGTATTTAAAAGTTTCAGGAATCACCAATGTAGAACAATTTACTTTTCTAATAACATTAATTGTATTACTACCAAAAACAACTTCTTTAGCACCAGTTACACCATTAGTACCCATTACAATTAAATCTATTGACTTGGCTTTTACCACTTGGTTAATGGCATCTATAAACACATCATGATCTATAAGTGCCTCAAAACTAAAGTTTTCATTGTTATAGGCTTTTTCTAAATCTAAAACTAAGGTCTCTAATTTGCCTTTAGGCTTTTTTATTAAGGATTCGTATATACTTTTATTACCTACTGTCATTAAATCATCTCCTAAATAGGTAATGGAAGATTCTACATTTAAAACAAAAAAATCACAAGTATTGTCTTTAAATAAATTAAGTGCATAATGGATTGCATTAATCGAACTATCTGAAAAATCTGTAAGTAAAAGTATATTATTCATGCTCTAAATTTAGTAATCAATTTTGAAAATTGTTATGATTTTAATCATTATAATTATATGGTAAAATATTTTGAATTTAAAGACAATGAAGATTTGTCTGCCCTGTACAGAAAGAAAATAGCTTTTATTTTTTATGTGCTTTTACAATAACTCTAACCCCTGTTTTATTAAACACAACAGTGTTGTTTTGGCTTATTAATGATTCTTCCAACAGGTTTTATACTTTTAGATTGGCATAATGGACATTTTTTTCTAGAAAAAATCCCTTTGCCATAAACACAGTGGCTACATAAAAAACTATCACAATCATTACATTGATTTACCTGATATGCTTTAGCAGAATCACAATTTGGGCATCTAAAAAAAGTTATAGCCATAATTTTGATTATTACAACGTTGTTTACAAATCAATAATGACCTAAATATAGATTTAACAAGTTGTTTATTTATAATCAATAATGAGTTAAAGACTTCTCAATAATGAGGATTTTAGTGAATTGGGGCAATTCATTTTTAAATGGAACATTTTAAAAACAAAAAGACCGAAGTGTTAACTTCAGTCTTTTTGTTTTAGTAGCGGGAACTGGACTCGAACCAGTGACCTTCGGGTTATGAGCCCGACGAGCTACCTACTGCTCTATCCCGCGATTTATAATCTTAAAAATGTTGTTCTTAGCTTTTAACTTACGGTTCATAATGCCGCCACAATCATTTTAGGACTGCAAATATACAACCCTTTTTATTTTTGGCAAGTTTTTAATAAAAAAAAGTGCTCATTTTTTATTTGAACACTTTAAAGTTTAATATATAATTAAAATCAAAAAATTAATCTTCATCGTCGTCTTCAGCATCTAAAGTTGCTAAAGCACCTTTTAAATTTGCTTCATCTAAATCAAAGTCTACTATGTTTGGTAGTTTATCTTTTAAAGCCGCATAATTCCCTTTAAAACCATTATTACTTAACAGCAAAGTCTTAAGATTAGATAATTGTGCTAACTCACCTGGTAAGTTTCCGTAAAACGCATTATTAGATAATACTAACTCTTCTAACGAAGCCATATCACCTATAGAAGATGGAATATTACCTAACAAGCTATTGTCAAATAAACTTAATACTTTTAAAGATTTAAGATTTGTAATACTGTTGGGTAGTTTACCCATTAATTGGTTGCTACTTAATATTAAAACTTCTAAATTTTTAAGCTCACCTATTGAGTTTGGTATATTCCCAAAAAAATTATTGTTGTAAAGCTCTAACGTTTTTAGATTTGTTAAACTTCCAATGTCTGAAGGAATAGACCCACTAAAATTATTAGAAAATAATTGTAATGTTTCTAAATTGGTCATTTTTGTAAGTGTCTTTGGCAACTCACCTTCTAACTTATTGAATGACAAATTCAATGTTCTTAGAGCTGTTAATTCTGAAATTTCACTAGGCAATTGACCTGTAAGATTATTAAAGCTTAAGTTAATTTCAACAACTTTATCATTTTCAATCGTTAAGCCATACCAACTAGAAACGGGTTGTTCTAAATCCCAAGATGTTTTCCAAGTTGTTCCACCATTTGCTTCGTAAATTGCTATAAGAGCATCTTTTTCCTTTTGAGATACGTTGGCAAACGTCAAGGCAGAAATTAAACAAAATAATAGGGTTAATTTTAAAGTTTTCATAATAGCTAGATTTGTGGAGGGGCACATAATAGTTATCGAAGATAGACGCTAACACCATAAAAAGCAAATTTTTTCGACGAACTGCACGACTAAAAAACACAACAAGCTGACAAACAACCACTTAATACCTAAGTCTTTTTATGTATTTTCATCAAAAAAACATTACTTTTTTTGGTGTTTTATCTTAAAGAAAAATTGAATATGGAAATGTTATTTAATAAATACTAAGGTTTTTATGGCTAATGAAATCTTCTATAAAATCTTAATATTTATAACTAAAAAGTAGTTCTAATTTAACTGAGCGAATCTATTTGTTCCTGTAAAAGCCCCCAATCTTCCATTAATTGTTCTAAATTATGTTTTTTGGATTGGTAGGTGTCAAAAAAACTAGGATCAGCAACAGTTTCGTCGTAGTTTGTTGCTAAGGCAACATCATCATTTTTAATGTCCTTTTCAAGCTGATTGATTTTAGATTCTATGTTGCTTAACTTGTTGTTTAAAGACTTTAATTTTTTCTGCTCCTCGTAACTTTTTTTATTATTCTCTTTTGGCTGTTCTTTAACGATTGTTCTTTTTTCAGCCTCTCTTAAATTTTCGAGATTTCTTTGTTCTAAATAAAAATCTATACCGCCTAAATATTCCTTAATACTTCGATCTTTAAACTCATAAGTAGTATTTACCAAGCCTTGAAGAAAATCCCTATCGTGAGATACTAGTAACAGAGTGCCTTCAAACTTTTTTAATGCTTCTTTTAAGACGTTTTTAGATTTAATATCGAGATGATTGGTAGGCTCATCCATAATTAAAACATTAAGTGGTTGCAGTAACAATTTGGCTAATGCTAAACGATTGCGCTCACCTCCAGATAAGACTTTTACATACTTTTCTACTTCTTCACCTCTAAATAAAAAAGAGCCTAAAATATCGCGTACTTTGCTTCTATTACTTTCATTTGCAGCATCTATCATGGTGTCTAAAACAGTTTTATTTCCGTCTAAATACTCTGCTTGATTTTGAGCAAAGTAACCAATCTGTACATTATGACCTAGTTTCATGTTGCCTTCATGAGCTATTTCTCCAACAATAATTTTTGCTAAAGTTGATTTTCCTTGCCCATTTTGCCCTACAAAAGCTGTTTTAGTATCTCTGGCTATGCTTAGATTTACATTTTTAAGCACTTCTAAATCGCCATAGTTTTTAGAGACTTCTTCTATTTCTACAACAACTTTGCCTGGTGCAATAGAAACGGGAAAATTTAAAGACATTACACTATTATCGTCTTCATCTACCTCAATTCTATCCATTCGGTCTAACTTCTTAATTAAAGATTGAGCCATGGTAGCTTTTGATGCTTTTGCTCTAAATTTTTCGATTAGTTTCTCTGTCTGCTGTATTTGCTTTTCTTGATTTTTTTGAGCTGCTAATTGCTGAATTTTCATCTCTTTTCTAAGTTCTAAAAACTTAGTGTATGGCTTATTATAGTCATAAATTCTACCTAGAGATATTTCTATAGTTCTGTTGGTAACATTATCTAAAAACATTTTATCGTGAGATACAATAACTACTGCTCCGCTATAATTCTTTAAGAAATTCTCTAACCAAATAATAGATTCTATATCTAAGTGGTTTGTAGGCTCATCTAACAGCAATAAATCATTATTTTGAAGTAATAGCTTTGCCAATTCTATACGCATTCTCCAACCACCTGAAAAGGTATCTGTAAGCTTGTTAAAATCTTCTCGTTTAAAACCTAAACCTTGAAGTATTTTCTCTGTATCACCTTGATAATTATAACCACCTAAAATTTCGTATTGATGCTGAATATCATTAAGATCTACCATCAACTGATTATAAGATTCGGTTTCATAGTCTGTACGTTCTGCTAACTGAGAGTTAATAGCCTCTAGCTTGGTCTCACATTGCTTAATCTCTTTAAAAGCTTCGTAAGATTCTTCTAAAACCGTCTTACCAAAATCAAAATCAATGTCTTGTTTTAAAAAACCAACCTTTAAGTCTTTATCTGCGGCAATCTGACCTGTATCTGCCTCTTGCTCTTTAGACAAGATTCTTAACATGGTAGATTTACCTGCGCCATTTTTACCTATTAGACCTATTCTATCACCCAATCCGAGCTTAAAAGTTATATCTTCAAAAAGGTATTCTCCCTGAAACGAAATAGACAAATTATGGATATTGAGCATAGCTTTTATTTATAATACGATTGTAATAAAGTTACAATTGTTACAATGCAAAGATTATAATAATATACCTTTGTACTGCTACAAGAAACGCAAAAATAAAGGTTTTAGTTATGATTAGAAAAGGAATGAAATTATACAGTATTCTTTTTGGTGCATGTCCTAAATGTCATCAAGAATCCATGTACAGTGTAAAAAACCCATATATACTTACTGATACTCTAAAAATTAACGAAAACTGTTCTCATTGTGGTACTAAATACAGAATTGAGCCTTCATTTTTTTATGGTTCTATGTATGTAAGTTATGCTGTTGGTATTGCCTTTGCTGTAGCTGCTTTTATTATTAGCTATGTAATCATTGAATCTTCAATTACTACGGCTTTTATAAGTATTGTATTAACTTTAGTTGGCTTCTTTCCAATTATAATGCGTTTATCTAGAAACATTTGGATTAACATATTTATGAAATATGACAAATCCCTAGTTAAAAAATAAGTTTCACTTCTATCAGTAGAACTATTTAATTGAAACGATTAATATCTATTTCAGAATCTAAAGATTCATAATTCTCAACAAAGCGATATAACTTATCTGCAACATAAGGCGCTATCATTACACCTCTTGTTCCCAAACCATTTAGAACATACAAATTTTGATGCTGAGAATGTCTCCCTACTAAAGGTCTTCTATCCTTTACTGTAGGTCGAATTCCAGCAAGATGATTTACAACTTCAAAATCACACTTTATAAAGGTTTTTAATTTATTAATAAGTTCTTGTTTACCTTCTTCTGTTTGCACATTAGTTTTATCTGTCCAGTTATAGGTAGCACCAACTGCATACAAATCGTCTTTAACAGGAATTATAAATACAGACGATTTAATTCCAAAATCTATTTTTAAGTTAGAAGATTTTATAATTAAAACCTCTCCTTTGGTTCCGTTTAAAGGTAAATGATTAAAGAAAGGGTTTTTCTTAAGCCCAAAACCATCTGCAAATACAATCTGCTTTGCTTCTATTGCATTATACTGAACTTTATTAGGTGAAACAATAAGATTATCATATTCAAATTTTGAAGTCTCTAAAAACCCCTTATTCAGCAAATCTGCTTTGTAAGCGCTTATAAGAGTTTTGGTATCTAAACGACCTGCATGCAATACTTCGCCATAACCAAAAGGTGCATCTACAGCTTCATTGGTATTTTTTACTAACTGTGTAGAAAGGAAAGGTTCTAACTTAGGTTTATCGGAAGCATTAAACCAAAGGTTTTGCTCTTCAATAGAAGTAAATCGTCTTAACAATTGAAGTTTATAATCAATCTGAATATTAAGTGTTTTTTCTATCTTATTATAAAAAGGTATTGCAGCTTCTAATTGTTCTTGCGCTTTCCAAACTTCAGAAAATCGTTTTAGAATAACAGGATTATATAATGCAGCAGCTACTATAGAAGATTTTTGTGAGTTATCATCAAATACTATAAACGACTTACTATTGGCTCTTAATTGCTCACAAAAAGCTATACCAGCCAAACCACAACCAACTATGATATAATTTACTTTTTTCATTTTGTAAAAATACGAGATGCTAAGACAAGCTCAGCAAGACTTTTAAAATAATATTACATAAAAAAACGCCTGCAAATTACAGGCGTTTTAAGTATTATATATTTAGAGTTATTAGTAACTCCACATATCCTGTTCAAAGTCTCTAATCTTATCTTTGATACGTTCAGATTCTAAAAGTTGCATTAATGCGTTTTCTGCAATATACTCTTTAACTTCTCTGTCTCCATATACATTCTCTTCTTTATAAATAACTCCGTGAAAACGACGGCTATTTAATAAGTGATCGAATGAAATAGGTGAAGCACTATTTTTATTATTAAAAGCTTTAGCTTCATGTAAAATGTCTCTTACTTCAGGGAAAAATATCCAAAACATAGGGATTGGCTCACTGTTTTCAGAGTTTTCATCATCAATAAAGTTAACATCTGGTGCTGCTGGTGCAATACCTATGATACGATACTTTAACTCACCTTGACGCTTATCAAAATACCATAAACCTTTAATTAAATACGAGTTAATATCAGCAGGACCTATATCTCTCTTAATTACATATTCTTCTGGTAATTCATCTTCACCAACACCATTTTCGTTCATGTAATCAATACCTGCATCAGTAATTCTAGTCATAGATAGAGATGCTTCTAAATCTTTTAGTGTACGCTCTTCTGTAAAATAAGAATCAGCATAAACTTTAGAAATCATACCACTATCTAAATTTTCTTTAATCACTCTATATAAAGACTTACGGTCATCTCCAATATTATCTTCTACAGGAAAATATAAAGGAAAATTAACACGCTCATCTAATACAACTTTCTCCCAAGTCATTTTAGAAAATAAGATGTCTCTGTCTCCAACATAACCATATTCTAATGGTTTGTCGTTGTCTAAAAGTAACTCAGCTTCAGTTTTCATACCAATCTCTTCTGGTATCTTAGCGTTTAGAATATTAGATTGTGCTAACACTGTTTGGCTAGCTAAACCTATTAATCCTACATATATAAAACTTTTTAATTTCATCTTATTAAATAATTTGGGTTGTTAATCTTTTATACAATAGATTAGTTAGTTACCTCTACGATAACAGGTGATACATTTTTAAGTCTGTACTTGTTGTTACCTTGAATTTTTGCTTTAATTTCAAAAATTGTGATTTGATCTCCACGTCTTGCTCTCCTAATTGCTGCTTTAGCTTGAGCATTCATTTTTGTACCAGCAACATTAATAGTTGGCTGTCCAGGTACTTTAACTTTAAACGACGTTGTTTGTATTGGTAAATCAAACACAAAATCATTAAGCTCTGCTCCTACTGTTCCTACTTCTACATTACGCTTTGGTAATTTCACAACACCTGATTGCTTAGAAATTGTCCCTGTTGGTGCAGGAATATCCTTAATTCTAAATGTTTTACTGTCTCTTGCTGTAGATCCATCATCTAAAGTTGCAGTTACGTTAATAGTAACTTCTTTACCAGATCCTGGATTCATAACATATTGACCACCACCTTTTGGCGACAAGCCATTACCAGATGCTTTAACTTTATCGTCAGTTACACCTGCAAAAGAAATAGTCATTGGGTTAGCAACACCACGATATACTACATTCATTTTGTCAGCAGATATTGTAGCAGTTTTTGGTCTTGGTACAACAACATAGTTACCCTTAAAATCAATAGGTAATTGCTCACCTTTTTCTAAAAATGTAAATTGACCATCTATTTCGTGCTCACCTACATTTCCTACAGTAAACTCAATACGAGCTGCACCAGTAGAATCTATAGCACCTTCTCTATCTAAATCTAACTCATCACTACCTACAACTAATTTTGTTGGTGTTACGTTAGCATATTTTCCTAAAACTACACGACCAGTAAATTTCTCACCAGCAAAGAATGCATTCTTGTCTGGAATTACTATTGCCTCATAATTTTTTAAAGACGTAGCCTCATCCACAGTATTTCCTAAGAAAACATTGTAAAGGTTAGCTTCGGTAGCCTTAATATCATTTTGCATCGCTGTTAATTTAGTATATGATGCTACTGCTGGAAATCCTTTGAAGTTATAATCTAACCAAGTTTGTTTTTTTCCATCTTTGTTAGGTACATCTGCAGTACTAAAACGACGTTCTAAAGTTTCTTTAGCTGGATTGTAAGCTACATCATCACCTAAAACAGCGTTAACGTCTGATTTGAATTTGTTTATTCTATCAACAAAAGCTTGTCCGTTTTTAGTTAAACGATCTCCAGTAAACCAAAACTCGTCTAAAGCATCTCCTTTATCCATTTCTTCAGCTGGTAAGCTACCTTCTTCTGCATATGCTGCTGCGAATTTACCTTTATCTAGAATCATCTTCTTCTGACTTTCTAAATACGTAAAAAATTCGTTAGCAATAGTGCTAATCTGTTGTGCGTTGTTATAGGCAACTCCAAACTCTGAAGGTTTTTCTTCAGCTTGTGTTTTTAAACCTTTCAACAGATTGGTGTTAGAAGCTACTGCCAATTCGTTTGCGCTTTCAAACTTTTTGTTAAAAAGACTAAACGCTGACAATATCTCTTTACTTGTAGTCATTGCAATCATTGCAATAAATACCAAGTACATTAAGTTAATCATTTTCTGCCTTGCAGATAATTTTCCTCCTGCCATTGTGTAATTAGTTTTTAAATGTTAAAATAAAATTGATTATAAAAACTAATTAGTTTTTGTTCATTGCAGATAACATTCCACCATATACACCATTTAATGATGAAAGGTTAGATGCTAATGATTGCATTTGCTCTTTTAACTTAGTAGCATTTTCTACTGCTTCTTCATTAATTGCAGCTTGGCGGTTAGCGCTTTCCATCTGTACTTTGTAAAGACTATTTAAAGACTCCATTTGTGCAGCTGCTAAAGACATTTCTTCGCTGTATTTTTTCTGAGCTGCCATAGAATCTACTGTTGGGCTAATACCTTTAGCTGCACCTTCAAAGTTTTTGATGCTATCACCAAGACTTGCCATAAGCTCACCGTCTATTTTAGCCTCTTTTAATAAGTTGTCTAATTTCTTAGATAATAATCCTTCTGCATCTTTTGGCTCTTCTTTCTTAGCCTTTTTACCTAAAGATTGTCCACCTGCTAATTCAGGATACACTAAAGACCAATCTAAATCCGCTTGTTGTCTTTCAAAAGCTGAGTAAGTAAATACTAAGGCTTCTACAACCATACCAATGGTTAAGATAAGAGAACCAAAAGGCCAGTGCTGAATTTTAAATAATGCTCCAACGATTACGATTGCTGCTCCTAATCCGTAGACCATGTTAGTGATTGTGATTTTACCTTTCTGTGCCATAATTTGTTTTTAGTTTATTAGTTTAAGTTAATGGATGTAACTTAAGCAGGTTAATTGAGTTTGGTTTAATTTGTTTGTTTAATAATTTTAATTGGTTGCAGCGTTTTTAGTCACTTCAGTTCCCATATAGTCTTGAACTGTTCTAAACCCGATGTAACTTCTTGCAGAATCTGCATATTCGTAGTCTCTTGAACTTACTTGTAAGTAGTAAGCAACATCTTTCCAAGAACCACCTCTTACAACTTTACGTGTGTTGCTAGGATCGTTTACATTAGGATTGATTGTTGAAGAATATTCGTATGATCCAGGATCGTAAGAGCCGTGTACCCACTCTGAAACGTTTCCTGCCATATTATATAAGTTAAAATCGTTAGGATCATATGCATCTGCCTCTACAGTGTATAAAGCTTGATCTGCTGCATAATCCCCACGCAACGGCTTAAAGTTAGCCATAAAGCATCCTCTATCGTTTTTAGTGTAAGGTCCTCCCCAAGGATAAGAAGCGCCTTGAAGTCCACCACGAGCAGCATATTCCCATTCTGCCTCAGATGGTAATCTATATTTATTTACAGGTTGCTTACCTTTACTCTTTTGGTATCCATTATGATGAATTGTTCTCCATTGGCAAAAAGCTTGTGCTTGTTTCCAAGACACACCTACAACAGGATAGTTTCCATAAGCATCGTGCCAGAAATAATCATTGTGCATTGGCTCATTATATGAATAAGCGAAATCTCTAATCCAAGCTGTTGTATCTGGATATACTTCAACCTCTTCTTGTTGAATTACTTCAGAACGCTTAAGACTTCTATCTTTAGCCGCTTTTTCAATATCCATGTAAGTATACTGAAACTTAAATTGCTTTACATCCCAAGTACGTTGACCGTTATACGATTCTTCTAATGGTAAATACATACCATCCATTACCTCAGCGTATAATTCATCTGGGTAATCATCTGTATCGAAATACAGCTCAACATCGCGATTAATTTTTCTTTGCTCATTACCATAGGTGTTTTGCATATAGCTTTCGTAAGCGTTTAATTCTTCTGGGTTAGCATCTAAGTAAGCAAATTCACCTATATCGCCATTACCAGGAGTTTTACCTTCTAAATCTGCCATTTCAGCTAAATTTAATCTTAAGATAGAATCTCTTACCGCAAACACAAACTGTCTGTACTCGCTGTTTGTGATCTCAGTTTCATCCATATAAAACGCACGTACAGTAGCTGTTTTAGTTGGAGCGTCTTGTACACCAGCGATATCATCGTCTGATTTACCCATAATAAAAGCACCACCAGGTACTAAAGTCATGCCATAAGGCTTTTCCGGATGCCATTTTTTACCTTTAACACCTACCAGTTGTCCACGGTCTCCAGAATTACAACTGGCTACCAAAACCAATACAGCGGTTAGTAAAATAAATCTCTTAATATTCATAGTAACTCGAGGTTAAATTAGTCGTCCTTAATTTTAAGGTCGTAAACATATTTATATATTTTTTAAAAAACAACTTTTTTTAATTTTTTTTCGCACTTAATCCTTTAAAAGTGCATTTCATCGATAAGGAAAATGTTAAAATATCGACCAATTGTTAATTTTAAAAGCTATTCTTCCTATATGCCTTATACCATCTTTCAGGTATTTCACCCTGTGTAGCAAGCACATAATCGGCATGCATGCATGGTAATAACGTATGCTTTTTTAATTTATTATTAACATTTGGCAAAAAAGGAATTTCTATCCACCAACGTCCAGTTTTTAAACTTTTATAAAAAATGAGCTCATCATCTTCTACAAGCACATTAAATTTTTGATAGTGGCTTGGGTTAGCAAAATCATCATCTTTAACTCTACAATTAACCCCTTCTATAAAATACCAAATCATTTGTGCTAATAACATTGAAGAAGCATTATCATTTTTAGAGCTTTTATACTCATAGATACCAAAAGAAGACACCTTATTGCTTATACCAGCATAACGTGCTATAGCACAAATTTCTTTTCCAGAAAATCCATTTGGAGAATACTTTAGGTTATCACTTACTTCTGCTGCTCTAATAGATTTTAAATCTACAGAAACTATATGTGCATCTCGCAAAAACGGCTCTACCTTATTAATATCACCTGAAACCTCACCTAAACGATAAGCTTCAAAGTATAATTTCTCCATAAGATCTATTTCTTCTTGCGAATTAAAATAGGTTTGATATCCTATGGTTGAATAATTAAAAAGGTTATAAGGTTCTTCTACAATAATTTTACCAACATAACTATTATTCTTTATTGGAAGGTTTGCATCACCTAAATCAAAATTAGTATCTACATTAACAACATTAACCATTGGCATTAAATTATCGTAAGCACGATAATTTGCATAAGTTAAATCTTGACTTCCTCCCAATATAATTGGTATAATATTTTTTTCAACCAAAACAGTAATTGCTGTTCTTATAGCAAAATAGGTGTCGTCTACAGATTCACCTGGTGCAATATCACCAAGATCTGCTATTGTAGTATTCCAGTTTCCTGGAAATAAAGTATAAAGTGTTTTTCTAACAGAATCGAAATCAATAGTTGCTCCTATATAATTAACATCATTTCGATTTTCCAGAACTCCAATGATAGCAATTTGCACATCATCTAAATCTGGAATTCCGTTTTGTCTGGAATGAATTCTAATTTTTTTTCCTAATCCTTGTTGCGCTATTAGTTCGTTATGTGCTAAAACCGCATCTGAAACAGGCGTAAGAAAATTAAAATTCATAATGTATTACTTCTTTTTAGTCGTTGCTTTTTTCTTAGTAGTTTTTCTTGTCTTCTTTTTTGGAGCGTTTTTCTCTAAAATAGCTTTTGCTTCTTCTAAGGTCATTTCAGAAACATCAACAGTTTTTGCTAATTCAACTTTCTGCTTACCTTTTATCACATTATGCCTTCCCCATCTTGCTTTCTCTACTCTAATCCCCTCATCTTCCCAAACATGAATAAGCTTATCTTTTTCCTTTTGGATTTTTTCTTCGATCAAAGTTACAATGTCTTCTTCAGATAAATTATCCCAATCGTATTTTTTATTCACATTTATAAACATACTGTTCCATTTTATAAATGGCCCAAAACGTCCTTTTCCTTTTGTAACTTCTAAATCTTTATACATATATATAGGAGCATCTGCTTTTTCCTTCTCCTTAATATATATAATTGCTTCATCTAATTCTACTCCTAGAGGATCAACTCCCTTAGGTAATGACACAAACTTTTTACCAAATCTTACATAAGGCCCAAAACGACCATTATTAACCTCTACCTCTTCTTCTTTATAATGACCTAAAGTTTTTGGAAGCTTAAACAGATCCATAGCCTCCTCAAAAGTTATAGAGTTTAACTGCTGGTCTGGAGAAAGACTCGCAAACTTAGGTTTTTCTTCATCGTCTACAGTACCTATTTGCACCATAGGTCCAAATTTCCCTAAGCGAACACTAACTTGCCTACCTGTTTTAGGGTCTGTTCCTAAAATACGCTCACCCGATTCTCGCTCGGCATTTTCTTGCACATCTTCAACTTGCGGATGAAAACCTTTGTAGAAATCTTTCATCATTGCTTTCCAGTCTTCTTTACCTTCGGCAATATCATCAAAGCTTTCTTCTACTTTGGCTGTAAAATTATAATCGAGGATACTTTCAAAATGATTAACAAGAAAATCAGTAACTATAAAACCGACATCTGTTGGCACCAACTTGCCCTTATTAGATCCTACTTTTTCTGAGAGGGTATTATCTTTTATGACAGCATCAGCTAAAACTAATTGTTTATATTTTCTCTCCTCACCTTCATTTGTTCCTTTTTCTATGTAGTTTCTATTCTGAATAGTAGATATTGTTGGTGCATAAGTAGATGGACGACCAATACCTAATTCTTCTAATTGCTTTACTAAAGATGCTTCAGTAAATCTAGAAGGAGGTCTTGTAAAACGTTGTGTTGCCGTTATGTACTTATTATCTAATTTCTCTCCTATTGCCAAAGCTGGCAAAATACCTTCTTGCTCTGTATCTTCCTCATCCGTACCTTCTAAATAAACTTTTAAGAATCCATCAAAAGTTATAATTTCCCCATTAGCTGTAAATTGTTCATTAACCTTATTAGATGCGTTTACCTTAATTTTAAGATTAGTTCGCTCTAACTTAGCATCACTCATTTGCGAAGCAATTGCACGTTTCCAAATCAAATCATACAATCTCGCTTGGTCTCGTTCTACATTTACGGTATGGTTTGCGAAATTTGTTGGTCTAATTGCCTCATGTGCTTCTTGAGCTCCTTTTGATTTTCCTTTGTAATTTCTTGGGTTACTATATTCTGAACCGTATGCTGAAATAATTTCTTGCTCAGCTCCTTGCCTAGCTTCATCAGATAAATTAACACTATCAGTTCTCATATATGTTATAAGACCTGCTTCATACAAGCGTTGAGCATTACTCATAGTTCTACTTACTGAAAAACCTAACTTCCTAGATGCTTCTTGCTGTAATGTAGAAGTTGTAAATGGCGCAGCTGGCGACTTCTTTGCTGGTTTCTTTTGTAAATCTGAAACTTGATAAGTTGCACCTATGTTATTGTTTAAAAAATTAAGAGCTTCTTCTTCTGAACTAAAATTCTTTGGAAGTTTAGCTTTGAATGATTTACCATCTTCTGATGTAAACTCTGCATCTATTCTATATGAAGCTACAGCTGAAAAACCTTGAATATCGCGCTCTCGTTCCACAATTAATCTTACAGAAACAGATTGTACACGTCCTGCAGACAAACCACCTTTTACCTTTCTCCATAATACAGGTGATAACTCATAACCAACAATACGGTCTAAAACACGTCTTGCCTGTTGCGCATCAACTAAATTATAATCTATACCGCGTGGATTTTCTATAGCTTTACTTATTGCCTTCTTAGTAATTTCATGAAAAACAATACGCTTAGTCTTTTCTTTATCTAAACCTAAAGCTTCTGCCAAATGCCAAGCAATAGCCTCCCCTTCTCGATCCTCATCACTTGCTAACCAAACCATTTCGGCTTTTTTTGCTAAATCCTTTAGTTTTTTTACAACATCTTTCTTGTCTTTAGAGACACTATATTTTGGATCAAAATCCCCTTCTACATCAACACCTAATTCTTTTGAAGGCAAATCTGAAATATGTCCAAAACTAGATTCAACTTTGTAATCCTTTCCTAAAAATTTTTCAATGGTTTTTGCCTTTGCAGGTGACTCAACTATAACTAGATTCTTCGGCATTCTTTATTTTTTTGAGGTTACAAATGTATATGAAATTTAATTTACAATCCTAATTTGATATTAATTTGTATATAATTCACAACAGACAAAACCTTTATTAAAAACAAAAAAGTCTTGCTTAACACAAGACTTAAAAATAATTTATTATCACTAATAATCTAAAAATTACATGACACTTAATAATGACATTATAATTTTTAAAATCTTAATGGTTACTGTTTTTTAATAATTAAATAAAAAACCAAATGGTTGCGTCAAAACTTAATATCTTGAATTTGTAATTCTCCATCTCCATCCTCAAACCCAACAACATCTTTATAAATAAGATATGTAGGCAACATAATAAACGATTGGGTAATATAAACACCCACTACACACATAAAAAAACCTACTATTGTTGCTAAAAAACCAGTAATTAAAAGAAGCCCAAAAGAAAGCAACCATTTTTTATTACCTATAGCAAAGCTTAAGTTAACAATTTCAGAAACTGATTTTTCAGGATTAAACGCATAAACAATATACATATAATATAGAGGTATCATGACGTAAAAAATAGGCAAGACACACAACAATGAGGCTACAACAGCAATACCAACAGAAACAAGACTAAGCTTTACAGTCTTACCTAAATAACCTTTTTTTAAAAAATAAAAATAATCCTCACGTCCCATTTCATTAAAGTCTTTCATTTTACAAATTCTGTAAAATGCCGCTCTAAGACCAAAAGAAATTGTGCTCATAACCACCAACAAAAACAAATACATTGGTATCACAAGTAACAAAAACGATAGACTTACTTCTGGCTCATTATAAGAATCATAATAACCGTAAGAATCAAACCCTGACGAAAACACATCAAATAAACC
Source organism: Winogradskyella sp. (assembly GCF_025210595.1). Lineage (GTDB taxonomy): Bacteria > Bacteroidota > Bacteroidia > Flavobacteriales > Flavobacteriaceae > Winogradskyella. Next base: position 4,214 of record NZ_JAOARH010000035.1, on the reverse strand, counting down.
AAGAAAAAACATAGGAATATAAACCACCATTACAACAGGTATTGCTAACACCATATTTAACAACACAGTAACTAAACCTTGCACCCAAGTTTTTTTAAACAACTCAATAGAATTATTAAACACATTGCCAAAATCTAAATCTTTGGCATTTAGGATACGATTCTTAATGTCTGAAACATTCATAAGCTATTGAATTGATTAGTAACCCAAAAGTAATTCTTTTTTAAGCAATTTATCAAACCAAATAACAACTGCCACTTTGTCACAATCAATAAAATAATACTATCTTTGCATGCTTATTGAAGCCCAAATAATTACCAATCATAATGGTTTATACGGTATTTATAAGCAATAAAAGTTAGCTTTAAAAGACTTTAAACCTAAATCATCAAGTAAGTAACAAAAAGTTATTCCGTTTTTACGGAACATAAGGAATGGAAAAGATAATAGACGAAAACAAACAGGGAGAATCCTTAATTTTAAATCAGAAAGAAGGCAATAAAAAAAAGCTTTTTATTGAAAGTTATGGCTGCCAAATGAATTTTAGTGACAGTGAAATTGTAGCCTCTATATTATCTAACGAAGGCTACAACACTACTCAAAACCTTGAAGATGCAGATTTAGTTTTGGTAAACACATGTTCTATTAGAGATAAAGCAGAACAAACTGTTAGAAAACGTTTAAAATATTACGACAAAATCAAGAATAAAAATCCTAGGATGAAAGTAGGTGTTCTTGGCTGTATGGCAGAGCGTCTAAAAACCAAATTTTTAGATGAAGAAAAAATTGTTGATTTAGTTGTTGGCCCAGATGCCTATAAGGATTTACCTAATCTATTAAATGAAGTAGAAGATGGTAGAGATGCCATTAATGTTATTCTTTCTAAAGAAGAAACTTATGGAGACATTTCGCCAGTAAGATTAAACAGTAATGGAGTTAGTGCTTTTGTATCTATTACTCGTGGCTGTGACAATATGTGTACGTTTTGCGTAGTCCCTTTTACAAGAGGTAGAGAACGTAGTAGAGAACCACAAAGCATTATTGAAGAGGTAAACGATTTATGGACAAAAGGCTATAAAGAAGTAACGCTCTTAGGACAAAATGTAGACAGTTATCTATGGTATGGAGGTGGATTAAAAAAAGATTTTAAAAAAGCTTCTGATTTACAAAAAGCAACTGCAGTAAATTTTGCAAAACTTTTAGAACTCTGCGCTAAAGCACAACCAAAAATGCGTTTTCGCTTCTCTACATCTAATCCACAAGACATGACCTTAGATGTTATTGAAACTATGGCTGCTTACGAAAACATTTGTAATTACATTCACTTACCTGTACAAAGCGGAAGTGATCGTATTTTAAAAGAAATGAATCGTTTACATACTCGTCAAGAATATTTTGAACTTATTGACAACATTCGTCGTATTATTCCAGATGTAGCTATTAGTCAAGATATGATTTCAGGGTTTCCAACAGAGACAGAAGAAGACCATCAAGACACATTGAGTCTTATGGATTACGTAAAATATGATTACGGATTTATGTTTGCTTATTCTGAACGCCCAGGAACACTTGCAGGTAAAAAAATGGAAGATGATGTTCCGGCAGACGTAAAACAAAGACGATTAAACGAAATACAAGCCTTGCAACGCAGGCATAGTTTATATAGAACACAACAGCATGTTGGTAAAATTGAAGAAATTTTAATTGAAAAACCTTCAAAAAAATCTGACCAACATTGGGCAGGAAGAAACAGCCACAATATGGTTGCCGTTTTCCCTAAAGAACACTACAAACCTGGTGATTTTGTGAATGTTAAAATCTTAGACTGCACTAGTGCGACACTTATTGGAGAAGCTATTGGCTATTCTAAAAACAATGAATAAAATAATTTTATCTATGAAAAAAATTCTATTAATCTTTTGCGCTTTTACCCTAGTAACTGCTTGCGAAAACGAACCATTAGATCCAGATTTTACTGGTGGTAACAACAATGGAGGTGGTAACGGTAGTGAAAGTGGAGATTTAACTCTTGCTACCTATCAACTAGACACAGATGTTAATTTAAGTCTTTTTGGTTTACCAATTCAAACTAGTACAAATAGTACTTTTAATATTACAAACAACCTTATTACTTCTGGCACAAACGCAATTTCAGTAAGCGGTTCGCCTTTTGTTCCTGAGGAATTAGCTATTACCCATAATGATTCTGACCAAGTTGTAAGTATTATTTCTACGGGATCAGGAAATATTACCACTAACGAAACAATAGTCACTTACACAAACGGTAACATTTCACAAATCTCTTATGACTATTATGAAGGAGATGCAGATGACTATATTTACAATTTCACCTACGAGAACAATGTTATAACAAGAACTCAAGTAGGCTCTAGTATTACAACTGAATTTACCTTAGATGGTTTTGATCGAGTTATAAAAAAAGAATCTTTCGATGATGGTGTCTCAATACAAATTGAAACCGTAACCTACAATGGCTTAGGCAACATTAACAATAGTATTGCTACTGGTGAACTTGAAAGAAATTCGTCTTTTGGTTTTGACAGTAACACAAACCCTCTACAGATTGTATATAATAGTGAATATTTATTAAGCTTCTTAAACGATGAATATTCAGATGAAATAGGTCCTAATATTGCTCAATTTCATTCTACCAACAACTGGAATTCTTATATTATAAATGGAGAATCATTTGATTTTGATTTAGAATACAATTCTTCTGGTAGAATTAACACAAGAGAAATCTCTTTTTCTGCTTCAGATTCTCAAAATGGTGTTTCAGGGTCAGTAAGTGTTGCCATATCTGAAGTTTTCAACTACGTTAACTAAAAACTTATGGAATCCATACAAGCCATAAAACAACGTTTTGGTATTATAGGAAATGATCCTAAACTCAATCGTGCCATAGAGAAAGCCATTCAGGTTGCGGCAACAGACATTTCTGTTTTAGTTACAGGAGAAAGTGGTGTTGGTAAAGAGAGTATTCCAAAAATCATACACCAATTATCGCATAGAAAACACGGTAAATATATCGCTGTTAACTGTGGAGCTATACCAGAAGGCACAATAGATAGTGAATTATTTGGACACGAAAAAGGTGCCTTTACAGGTGCTACCTCAACACGATCTGGTTATTTTGAAGTTGCAGACGGAGGAACCATATTTTTAGACGAAGTTGGAGAACTGCCTCTAACTACTCAAGTACGTTTACTTCGTGTTTTAGAAAACGGCGAGTTTATAAAAGTAGGTTCTAGTAAAGTTCAAAAAACAAATGTTAGAATAGTTGCAGCAACAAACGTTAATATGTTTGAAGCTATTAAAAAAGAAAAATTTAGAGAAGATCTTTACTACCGCTTAAGCACCATAGAAATTAATCTACCGGCTTTACGAGAACGCAAAGATGACATTCATTTATTGTTTAGAAAATTTGCCAGTGATTTTGCTCTAAAATATAAGATGCCTACGGTAAAACTTACAGAAGATGCTGTAGCGCTACTTTTAAAATATCGCTGGAACGGTAATATTCGTCAATTAAGAAATGTAGCAGAACAGGTTTCTGTTTTAGAGCATAATCGTACAATTAGTGCTATTACCCTTCAAAATTATTTACCAAACACTGGCAGCAACTTACCAGCTGTAGTCAATACATCTAAATCTGAAAGTGATTTTAGTAGCGAAAGAGAAATTCTCTATAAGGTTTTATTCGATATGAAGAGCGATCTCAATGACCTTAAAAAGCTTACCATGGAGTTAATGAAATCTGGTAGCACCTCTGATGTTAAAAAAGAGAACGAGCACCTTATACAAAAGATTTATGGTGATGACGATAATGATAATTTTGAAACCACATCTGAGGTAGAAAATCTAGAAGTATTATCCATTCCTCAACATACAGAAACTAACGAAACTGTAACTCTAGAAATTGAAGATAAATATCATTTTGCAGAAGAAATTGAAGAAGAAGAAACCCTATCTTTACATGATAAAGAGCTAGAGCTTATTAAAAAATCCCTAGAACGTCATAATGGTAAACGAAAGCTAGCGGCAGCCGAACTAGGTATAAGTGAGCGCACATTGTACAGAAAAATTAAGCAATACGATCTTTAAGAATAATTTATGAAGGCAGTAGAAATATTTATGATAAGAAAGTCGTTTAGACCAAATAGTTCTGAAGCTATTAGAAAAGAAGCTGAAGA
>NZ_JAOARH010000034.1 GCF_025210595.1 Winogradskyella sp. | reverse complement strand
TCTTCAGCTTTAAACTTTTGAAAAAACGAATACGTATTCCAAAGAATAAGTGAAATAATAATAAATGAAGACAGGATAATAATCCAACGGATTATATTTCGGTTAGAGCTAATGGCCATTAGTTAATGAAGTTTCTTTTTTTAAATATAATCTAAAAACTGTTAATAATATTGTGTTGTCTGTTGCGCAATTTATTTTTAAAACTCTGTAATATAAGTATCTTTGTTGAAAATCAGAGCGCTACATGATTTCATTCAATCCAAAAGACCTAACTACAGGAAAGTTACATAGTTATCTGCTTAATGCAGTTGCACCTAGGCCAATTGCTTTTGCAAGTACTATAGATAAAGAAGGTAATCCAAATTTATCTCCTTTTAGCTTTTTTAATGTGTTTAGTGCTAACCCACCAATTTTAATATTTTCTCCTGCAAGACGTGTAAGAGATAATACAACAAAGCATACGTTGCAAAATGTAGAAGCAGTTAAAGAGGTAGTAATTAATGTTGTTAATTACGATATTGTACATCAAATGTCATTGAGTAGTACAGAGTATCCTGATAATGTTAATGAGTTTGAAAAGGCAGGATTAACCATGTTAGAGTCAGATGAAGTTAAACCTTTTAGAGTTGCTGAATCTCCTATTCAATTAGAATGTAAGGTTAATGATATTGTTAAATTAGGTACCGAAGGAGGTGCTGGAAATTTAGTAATATGCGAAGTTGTTAAGCTTCATATTTCTGTTGATGTGCTTAATGAAGATCAAACCATTAACCAAGAAAAGTTAGATTTAGTAGCTAGAGCAGGCGGTAGTTATTATAGTAGAGCAAAAAGTGGTTTTTTTGAAATCCCTAAACCACTTTCAACTATGGGAATTGGTGTAGATGCCTTGCCAGATCATGTTAAAAATAGTATGATTTTAACAGGGAATAATCTCGGAATGTTAGCCAATGTAGATCAATTACCAACAGCAGAAGAGGTAAGCCAGTTTGTAAAAGATATAAGTGAACGTTACCCAGATATTAAAACAGCATCACATAGAAAAAAACACAAATTGGCTCAAAATTATTTGAGCTATGGAGATGTAGAAAGTGCATGGAAGTTATTACTTTCGTAGCCTGATTAATTTTGAGAAATAAACATAAAATAAATATAGATTAAGCAAAGAAAATGGAAGTACAAGGACGTATTAAGTTAATAGGTGAAACACAAACTTTTGGGAGTAATGGGTTTAGAAAAAGAGAAGTTGTTGTTACAACTGAAGAGCAATATCCGCAGCATCTTATGATTGAGTTTATACAAGATAAAACAGACTTGTTAAATAATTATCAGGTTGGTCAACAAGTAAAAGTAAGCATCAATTTAAGAGGACGTGAGTGGGTAAATCCACAAGGAGAAACAAAGTATTTTAACTCAATACAGGGATGGAGAATAGAAACGTTACAACCAGAAGCTTCTGGTAGTGATATGCCTCCTGTGCCACCAGCAGAAGCTTTTGAGCCAGCTAATAACTTAAATGAAGAAGATCACGACGATTTACCTTTTTAATTAAACAAAGGGTTTGACTGTATAATAAAAAGACTTGTTTGTAATAAACAGGTCTTTTGTTTTTTGTAAATAAGAAATCAATAAAGATTTCTGCTAAAAAATAAAAAAGTCCCAATGGTTAGTTGGGACTTAGTATTGTGGTTTTAGGTTTTGATCTTCTCAAACAAACTTAAAAAAAAGCAATGATGAACAAAAAATTTATTTGTAAAAGATCAATTCAAATATCCATAAAATTCTTATACTAACAAAATGAAGCCCTTCATTTAACAGTAAAATTCACTAAAAAAAGTCTGAATGATTCACTTTTTGACAGATAAGATTGTTTTTCCAGATGTTTCTGAAGCTTTATCAGATGGTCTTTTGGCTGTTGGTGGTGACTTATCTATAGAACGATTAATACATGCTTATGCTAGTGGAATTTTCCCTTGGTTTGAAGTTGATGAACCTTTATTGTGGTGGTCGCCAGATCCAAGATTTGTGCTTTTTCCTAAAGATTTAAAAATCTCTAAAAGTATGAAGCAGGTTTTAAAGAGAAATGAATTTCAGGTTACCGTAAATAAAGATTTTAAATCTGTTATAGTAGAATGTGCATTAACAAAACGCAATGGCCAAGAAAGCACATGGATTACTAATGATATGATAGAGGCTTATATGAAGTTACATCAATTAGGCTACACGAAATCTGTTGAGGTTTGGCAAAATAATGAATTAGTTGGTGGCTTATACGGAGTTGATTTAGGTAATAAAGTATTTTGTGGCGAAAGCATGTTTGCTAAGGTGAGCAATGCCAGTAAAGCAGGTTTTATAACATTTGTACAAAACTCTAACTATAGCTTAATAGACTGCCAAATACATACTAAGCATTTAGAAAGTCTTGGTGCAAAGCATATCTCTAGACAAGAGTTTTTGAAATACCTTTAGTTTAATTTTATAGTTAATAACTAAAAGATAAAGGCGTTTACACTTCATTATACCTAAAACAAGATACCTCATGGTCGTTTACCATGCCAGTAGCTTGCATGTGTGCATAAATTACAGTAGTACCAACAAATTTAAAACCTCGTTTTTTTAAGTCTTTACTAATGGTGTCGCTAAGTGGAGTATTAGCGGGTGCCTTTTTGTAATCTTCAAAGTGGTTTTTTATAGGTTTACCATCTATAAAATCCCAAATGTATTTTGAAAAGCTACCAAACTCATCTTGTATTTTCATAAAAGCTTGCGCATTGGTAACTGTAGCATTAACTTTTAGTTTGTTTCTTATAATGCCTTTGTTTTGTAGAAGTTCGTCAATTTTTTTTTGATTGTAAGTTGCGATTTTCTTGTAATCGAAATTATTAAAAGCTTTTCTGAAATTTTCGCGCTTTCTTAAAACGGTAATCCAGCTTAATCCTGCCTGAAAAGTTTCTAACGTTAAAAACTCAAACAGAGTATCGTCATCATAAACCGGAACTCCCCATTCTTCATCATGATAAGTTTCATAAAGCGGATCACCAACACACCAACCACATCTATGTTTTGCCATTTTGTAAGTTTTTTTATTTATTTCTACTAAGGTAACAACTGTCACATAATTATTAATAATTCGGTGTTAATTTTGTGAAATGAAAATCAGTTTTGGTTTTTATCAGTCAGTTTAAAATGATGAATTAAATAACTCATAAATAGTTAATCTTAATAAAGATGGAAATTATAGAAAGCACAAAAGTTTCAGGTATTATTTCAAAAAGTATAGAAAAATCAATGTCTTATGAGGATTATCGTTCTCTTGTTATAAAATTAGTAGAAGAGAAATCTACTACTGGTAATGATAAATCTGAGGCAATGGTAAATTATACAATGTTAAATGACAGACGCATGAAGCGTTGGGATAAAACGGTTAAAGTTTCTGAAGCCAATGCCGAAAAGATTTCATCTTATGACAAAAAAGTAACTTGGTTGGTAATAACTGAAAGCTGGTGTGGAGATGCAGCTCATATTATGCCTGTGATTAACAAGGTGGCTGAGTTAAATGGTAATATTGATTATAAAATAGTGCTAAGAGACGATAACGATGACCTAATGAATGAGTTTTTAACTAATGGAGGCAAGGCTGTACCTAAGTTAATTATGATTAATAATGAAACCAATGAAGTTATTAGCACTTTTGGACCAAGACCTACTGTAGCTACAGAAATGGTGAAAGCTTATAAAGCTGAGCATGGTAAAATAACACCAGAATTTAAAGAAGATTTACAACGTTGGTATAATAAAGATAAAGGTCAGTCTTTAATTGAAGATTTAGTTAG
>NZ_JAOARH010000033.1 GCF_025210595.1 Winogradskyella sp. | reverse complement strand
AGTAATGTGTCATTTTATTATTATAAACTATTAATTAGTGGCTTAGATTGATTTTTAGATAATTAACAAATACTGCTCAAATTTTTTGAATATTCAGTAAATTGCACACCCTTAAAACAAGTTTTTTTACGAATGGAACAAATTGCACCTTATAAACCAAAGCATAAAGTAAGAATAGTAACTGCAGCATCGTTATTTGATGGGCATGATGCGTCAATCAATATTATGAGACGTATCATCCAATCTACTGGATGTGAAGTGATTCATCTTGGACACGATAGAAGTGTTGAAGAAGTAGTAAATACTGCAATCCAAGAAGATGCCAATGCTATTGCTATGACCTCTTACCAAGGCGGACACAACGAATACTTTAAGTATATGTACGATTTACTTAAAGAAAAAGGTGCAGAACACATCCGAATTTTTGGAGGTGGAGGAGGAGTAATTCTTCCAGAGGAGATTAAAGATTTAATGGATTACGGAATTACACGTATCTATTCGCCAGATGATGGAAGAGAACTTGGACTTCAAGGAATGATTAATGATTTGGTAGAGCGTTCAGATTTTGCTATTGGAGATCATTTAAATGGTGAAGCTGAAAAAATTGCTTCTAAAGATGTTAATGCTATTGCACGAGTTATTTCTTCTGCTGAAAACTTTCCAGAAGTAGCAAAAGAAACTTTAGATGTTATTCATGCTAAAAATGAAACATCTAAAACACCTGTTTTGGGAATTACAGGAACTGGAGGAGCTGGTAAATCGTCTTTAGTAGATGAATTAGTAAGACGTTTTTTAATTGATTTTCCAGAAAAAACGATTGGGTTAATTTCTGTAGATCCTTCTAAACGTAAAACAGGAGGTGCTTTATTGGGCGATCGTATTCGTATGAATGCTATCAACAATGAACGTGTGTATATGCGTAGTTTGGCAACACGTCAATCTAACTTAGCGTTATCAAAGCACGTTAATGAAGCTGTTGAAGTATTAAAAGCAGCGCAATACGATTTAATTATTTTAGAAACATCTGGTATCGGGCAATCAGATACTGAGATTATAGAACATAGTGATGTGTCTCTTTATGTAATGACACCAGAATTTGGTGCGGCAACGCAATTAGAGAAAATCGACATGTTAGATTTTGCAGATTTAGTAGCCATCAACAAGTTTGATAAACGTGGTGCTTTAGATGCTTTACGTGATGTAAAAAAACAATACATGCGTAATAATAATCTTTGGGATGTGCATATGGATGACATGCCAGTTTTTGGAACGATAGCGTCACAGTTCAATGATCCAGGAATGAACACGCTGTATAAAGCAATAATGAATAAAGTTGCTGAAAAAACAGAGGCTGACTTAAAATCGTCTTTTGAGATTTCTAAAGAAATGAGTGAGAAGATCTTTGTGATTCCACCAGCAAGAACACGTTATCTTTCTGAAATTTCTGAGAACAATAGAGCGTATGACGCTAAAGGAGATGGACAAGTAAAAGTTGCTCAAAAGCTTTATGGAATATTTAAAACTATCGAATCTGTTGTTGATGCACAACCGGAACTTAATAAAGCTGGACTTAACGAAGATGAAATTTTAAAGCAAGTAAGTGCTGATGAATTGCCATTTGTAAAATTGTTAATAGCTCAGTTTGATAAAGTAAAAATGAATTTAGATCCTTACAATTGGGAAGTGATTACCAATTGGGAGGAAAAAGTAAATAAATACAAAAACCCTATCTATTCTTTTAAAGTAAGAGATAAGGAAATCAAAATAGAAACACATACAGAGTCGTTATCACACACTCAGATTCCTAAGGTAGCTCTACCAAAGTATGAAGCTTGGGGAGATATTTTACGTTGGACATTACAAGAGAATGTTCCAGGTGAGTTTCCGTATACTTCAGGATTGTATCCATTTAAACGTACAGGAGAAGACCCAACGCGTATGTTTGCAGGAGAAGGAGGGCCAGAGCGTACCAACAGACGTTTTCACTATGTGAGTTTAGGTATGCCAGCAAAGCGTTTATCAACTGCTTTTGATAGTGTAACGCTTTATGGTAACGATCCAGATCATCGTCCAGATATTTATGGTAAGATTGGAAATGCTGGAGTTTCTATTTGTTGTTTAGATGATGCTAAAAAATTATATTCTGGTTTTAACTTAGCACATGCCATGACATCGGTAAGTATGACTATTAATGGTCCAGCACCAATGTTATTAGGATTTTTTATGAATGCTGCCATTGACCAGCAATGTGAGATTTATATCAAAGAGAATGGATTAGAAGCTGAGGTTGAAGCTAAAATTCAGGAGATTTATAAAGACAAAGAACGTCCAAGATATAATGGTGATTTACCAGAAGGTAATGATGGTTTAGGATTAATGTTATTGGGAGTTACTGGAGATCAAGTATTACCAAAAGACGTTTATGAAGATATAAAAGTAAAGACTATTGCTCAAGTAAGAGGAACAGTTCAAGCCGATATTTTAAAAGAAGACCAAGCACAAAATACGTGTATTTTCTCTACAGAGTTTGCACTACGTTTAATGGGAGATGTACAAGAGTATTTCATTGATAATAATGTACGTAACTTCTATTCGGTATCTATTTCTGGATATCATATTGCAGAAGCAGGAGCAAATCCAATTACACAGTTAGCATTAACGCTAGCTAATGGATTTACTTATGTAGAGTATTATTTATCGAGAGGAATGGATATTAATAAGTTTGGACCAAACTTATCATTCTTCTTCTCTAATGGTATCGATCCAGAATATGCTGTGATTGGACGTGTAGCCAGACGTATTTGGTCAAAAGCTTTAAAGCATAAATATAATGCCAATGCTAGAGCGCAAATGTTGAAATATCATATTCAAACTTCTGGTCGTAGTTTACACGCGCAAGAAATTGACTTTAATGATATTCGTACGACGCTTCAAGCTTTATATGCAATCTATGATAACTGTAACTCGCTACATACAAATGCGTATGATGAGGCAATTACAACACCAACTGAAGAGTCCGTACGTCGTGCGATGGCAATTCAGTTGATTATCAATAAAGAATTAGGGTTAGCTAAGAATGAAAACCCAATTCAAGGTGCATTCATTATTGAAGAATTAACGGATTTAGTTGAGGAAGCTGTTCTTGCTGAGTTTGATAGAATTACAGAAAGAGGTGGTGTGCTTGGAGCTATGGAAACGATGTATCAACGTTCTAAGATTCAGGAAGAAAGTTTATACTATGAAACTTTAAAACATACAGGTGAATTCCCAATTATTGGTGTAAATACATTCTTAAGTAGTAAAGGATCGCCAACAGTGTTGCCAGCTGAGGTAATTAGAGCAACTGAAGAGGAGAAACAATTCCAAATTAAGACATTAGAAAGCTTACATGCTGCTCATGATACAAATGCAATGTTGAAGAACTTACAAGAAAAAGCCATTAACAATCAAAATATTTTTGAAGACTTAATGGAGGTTTGTAAAGTATGTTCTTTAGGACAAATTACGAGTGCTTTATTTGAAGTAGGAGGACAATATAGACGTAATATGTAAGTAGCGAACCAATTTTGAATAGCAAAATTGTGTGAGTCACTTACCCTGAGCTTAGTCGAAGTAGTCTCATAAAATAATTAAGTTTCATTGCATCTTTTTTGCAATATCATCGTCTATTAAATGAATTTAAAAAAGATGATATTATGAAAAACTCACACCAATGTACTTGCAATTGCGAACCTTGTAACAACGGAAAATGTACAGATTGTACTTGCGATAATTGTACATGTACCAATTGTAATTGTTAAATTAGATATTAGTTTGAGTGTTTTGGCTATAAGTGAAAGAACACTCAAACTAACAAATTTATGTTGACTATGACCACAAAAGCAGTTTGGGACTTATACGCTGTAGATATAAAGCGCTTTATTTTTAGTAAGGTTAAAGACGATGTAGTTACTGATGATCTTCTTCAAGATACTTTTATTAAAGTACATACAAAACTACATACATTAAAAGATGATGCTAAGTTAAAACCTTGGTTGTTTTCTGTAGCGCGTTATACAATTCTAGATTTTTTTAAAACTTCCAAGCAGACCATTGAGTTAGATGATTTTCAAGAAGAAATAGACTTGCAATCGCCTGAACATACTGAGAAAGATTGTCTTAGAGGTATTTTAGTTAATTTGCCAAAAAAGTATAGAGATCCTATATTTTTATATGATATTATGGGTTTAAAACAAAAAGAAATAGCTGATAGGCTTCAATTACCATTACCGACTGTTAAATCTCAAATACAACGAGGTAGAAGGCAAATAGCAAAAGGATTTATGGATTGCTGTGGTTATTCTATGAATAAAAAAGGCTATTTAGTTGGCGAAATACAAGAAAAAGAAAACTGCAAGGTCTGTCATTAAAGCGTTAACATCCAAAGGCGCTGAAGTTTTTTAAACGTTTTAAGTTCGCCTTTTAGAATAGGTAAATAATCTTTACCATTACTTTTAGAGCGTTCTAAACGACTACAATTACTATATAATTTAGACGTTAAACGATCTAGGCTTTCTAAATGTTTATGTTTTTTATCGGAATTTCGCTCACGTTCTGCGCTAATAATTTCTGGTGCTAGATTAGTAGATTGTTGAACAATATCCCCTGAAAAATAAATATGTCTATCCTCTGAGCCATCGTCATTTAAGTACGATAAATCCTGATTTATATACGTCGATATGCTTCGGGAAAGCATAATGATATCCATAGCCTTTTTATATACAGGCAGATCTGATAAGTGCGATGGTAGGTTATAATTCATTTTAATAGCAATTATTACGAAATTACGGAGTGTTTTTAATTTTTTAATTTAAATTTTAAAGTAAAATTGTATATTTACTTTAATATATGTCTAATTTTTCATTGTTTTCTTTAAATGAGTATCGATAGTTTAAATTGGAAGATTTTAAAGTGTTTACAGCAGAACGCACGTATGTCTAACGCAGAAATTGGTAGACGTATAGGTATAAGTTCTCCTGCTGTAAATGAGCGTATTAAAAAGATGGAAGATGCTGAGATTATTCAAGGGTATACAGCTTTTGTTTCTCCTTTTGAAGTTGGTTATCAGCTAAAAGCAATAATTACTCTTAGAGCATTTATGGGTATGTTAAAACCATTTTTAGAAAAGGTGAAAACCTATGATGAAGTTGTTAATTGTTATCGTATAACCGGAAATGAAAACATAGTAATGGAAGTAGTTTTAAAAAACAGAATGCACTTAGAATCTTTTATCGATCAATTAATTATTTATGGTGAAACTAAAACGCAAATTGTACTATCTCATGTTGTAAAGCATAATGAAATAAAGCCTGTGGATTAGGTTTATTTTTCAATGATTAAATAAGATATTTTTGCTATACGTTATTAAGATTTAATAACTCTAATTAACCCTCCATGGAGGATTTTTTCTGTTTTCACCTGCACTGTATAATATAATGTGATTGCCATCAAGATCATTAAGATGTGCTTCTCGCCAAAGCCATGGTTTATCATCGGGTTCGCTAGTAAAACTAATACCTTTTTGTTTGAGTTGAGAAACGATTTTATCTAAATCTTCATTTTCAAAATAGATAGTAATGCCATCTCCTTTAGGAAACTTTTCAACCTTATGAATAGAAAATGTGCTCTCACCATTTGGGCACTCAAATCTTACATAACGTGGTAAAGCATCTACGATGAGTTGTAGTCCAAGTTTTTTATAGAATTCCGTCGCAGATATAACATCTAACGACGGAATTGTGATTTGGTTTAAGTTCATGATGGTTCTCTTCTTAATTGATGTTTTAAATGAACAAGAAGTAAAACTCCTATAAAGCCAAGACCTAGCATTATGTACCACGTATTGCTATAGCCAAGATTATCTACTAATCTTAAACCTACATTGTGACCAAAAATATGCGCAATTGAAAATGACATTACATACATCGATAAGTATTCACCTTGGTTTCCTTTGCTCGCTCTTTGCATGGCAAAAGCATTCGAAAATGGGAATGCGATCATTTCGCCTATGGTCATTAGTAACATACCAATGACTAAAACGCCAACCCAAGATGTAATGTTAAGTACATAAAAACTAAGCACAGTAAGAATTAATCCAAAAATGATTAACCCTGCATACGAATATTTTGAGTCTTCTAACCATTTAATTAAAGGCATTTCTAATACAAAGATGAAAAACCCATTTAAGCCTAATAAGATGCCAATTTCAAACTCTGTAAGCATATGAATATCCTTATAATACAATGGCATAGTAGAAAAATATTGTAAAAATATTATTCCGAAAATGAACATTGCTACAAAGAATATCCAGAACGGCTTGTCTTTGTAGACAGAAACAGGATTTTCAACAATTATATCATCTATAGGTTTAGCGACTCTTGGGTTTAGCACTTTTATAAGCAGTAATGTTGCCAAAATACAAGTAATGCCATCTACCCAAAACAATCCACCATAGCCCATTGTTGTTATAATTAGACCACCAACAGCAGGGCCAGCAGAAAACCCTAAATTAATTGCTAATCGTATTAAGGTTACAGAACGTGTTTTGTTTTCTGGTTTACTGTATACGCTCATAGCAACAAACATTGCTGGTCTAAACGTATCTGCCACAACCATAACTAAGAATATGCCAAGGCAAACACTAGCAAAGGTATTTAAGAATTGTAAGGCTATAAAGAGAAAGCCTGTACTCAATAAACTTCTTACCATTACTTTGTAATAACCAATTGTATCTGTTAGTTTACCTCCAATCCATGTTCCGACTACAGAGCCTAATCCAAAAGCACTCATAATCCAACTAACGTTTTCTAATGTAAATTGTAAATCATCAGTTAAATACAATGATAAAAATGGAATAACCATTGTGCCTGCTCTATTAATAAAAGTAATTAGAGCTAGCCACCAAACTTCTTTGGAGAGACCATCGAAGGTCTTTAAATAATTTTTAAATAAAGTTTTCATTACGCATTGGTTTTAAAGTTAGAATTTGGTATTCATTATATTTAGTTCAGTTATCATAATTCAATGCGTAAATCTTTGAATTAAGAACTTTACTAAAAATAAAAAGTCCGACGGTAACGTCGGACTTTTATATATTGTTTAAAGGTATATAAGCATAGTTACAATAGATAATGTGTCCGAATATTTTCCGAAGAAATCGTACAGTTTTGTTTGCTATATCTATTGACTTGAGTCATTGTTTAATTTTATTTGATGGTTCAAAGCTACAATAAATTTCTATAAGTTGTATTTTTGGGGCATAAATAATTATGATATGAAGAATTTTGCCTTACTTTTTTTATTGATAGTTTCTTTAGGTTGTGCTCAAGAAAAACAAATGCTCAACGAAGAAACCGAATGGCAAAAAGAAATGAATGCTGATTTTAAGGATGCCAGTAAATCTCCATTAAAGAAAAAAGATTTAAAGAAATTTAAAGGACTTGAGTTTTTTAAGTTTGATTCTACTTATGTGGTTAAAGCAACTTTAAAAAGAACACCAGACTCTAAATGGTTTGATATGAAAACCACTACAGATAGAGTCTCTAAAGAACGCGTTTATGGTGTTATCTCATTTCAGTTAAATGGTTCTACCTATAAGTTAAATATATATCAAGGAAAAGAATCAATAGAAACCGATGAGTATAGAGATTATCTGTTTTTGCCTTTTTTAGATGATACAAATGGAGATACTAGCTATGCAGGTGGAAGGTATATAGAGGCAAGAATTCCAGAAGGTGATACGATGGAAATAGATTTTAATAAAGCATACAATCCATATTGCGCATATAATGAAAAGTATTCATGCCCAATAGTACCGAGAGAAAATTATTTATCTACAAAAGTTGAAGCTGGTGTAAAGGCGTTTAAGAAGTAAGTTGGGGAATCGTTTAATTGTGTAGTCGTTTTTATAGTTTGTCAACAGTCAATAGATTACTGACTATATACATGCCCAAAAACACAGCTAAAAATCCAATAATAAAACTAGCAATAGTATAAACCGCAAAACTTGTAAAATCACCAGATTTTAAAAACACATGGTTTTCATAAGCAAAAGAGGAGAATGTTGTAAAACCACCACAAAAACCAGTAGCTAATAATAAAGTTTGGCTTTCAGATAAGCTATCGTTTTTAGCAGCATACCCAAGAATAATTCCAATAAGTAAACTGCCTAAAATATTTGCTGCAAAAGTGCCATACGGAATTCCATCACCAGAATTATTTAACCATTTTCCTATTAAAAACCGAAGCGCACTACCAAAACCACCACCAATAAAAACTAAAAAAAGTTGTTTCATTTTTAGAGTCCGAGAAATCGGATTTGTTTATTTCCCATAAAACGGGAATCTTATTTATTTCAAAGGAATGTAAATTTCAGTTTTCCAATCAGCAGGATTAGGATAATTACCAGGATCTGTAGTGTAAATCTCAAAAGGTTTGTAATCTGACTGTTCTAAACCATTTTCGGTTAGGTGCTTCATAGTAGCTTCCCAAGCTTTAGGAAGATTAGTATAATTACCAGTTAATGTGGTTTTTAAAACTTTCATTTTTGGTATGAAATCTATAGATACGTCAGAGTCTTCAGGAATATCAATACGTTCTTTAACAGGTATACCATTACTCATTATTAAGTTGGTTTCACTCATGTTATTGTAGACAGTTAAAGGCATTCCAGATTGTTTTAAACCATTTTTACCCATAAACTGCATAATGGCGCCAAAATTTTGTCCCATTTTCATACTAATGTTTTGAGAATTAGCATTAGTGGTTTTATACAAATAAAACCCTCCACCATATTCTGTGATTCCATTTATTTTAACATCGTAACGTTTCATGTCTTCTTGTATAACACTGTCTAGCATTATCAAACCTCTTTCATAATGAGGTCCAATTTGTTTCTCCATTCCTCCCATTATGGTTGCAAATGCTTTAAACCCAAAAGGTAAATCTTTGCCAGAAATAGACCATGTAACCTCAGTTGTACCATCGTTATTTGGTTTTAAGTTCCAAGTCACATCGTTTTTGGGAAAATCGCCAAATTGCATTTCTTGTATAATAGAAGAGCTTGGTGTTGTTGCAATGGTCTTCATAGTGCCAATATCGCCTGCATCATCCCAAGAGTAAGAGCCACCGACTCCTTTAGTTTGTTCTGAAAGCATAATCTTAGTTTCTGGCTTTTCTTCAATCCAAGAGTTCCAAGCTTCCCAATTTTTAAAATCTATAATATTATTATATATAACAGCTTGAGGTGCATTTATAGTTTTGGTTCTTGTTACTTCAAAAGAGTTAGGTTGTACAGCAATATATATTGCAAAACCAATAATTAAAATTAATACTAATAGTAGGATGTATTTAAAAGCCTTCATTTTTGTTTTGTTTAGTAGTAGACCAAAGATACTAATTTTATGATATGTCTTATAAATGTTACATTTGTGTACAATTCAAAAAAATAATTAATAATGAAACTAAAATCAATATTTGTAATCTGCCTGGTTACGGTATTTGCATGGTCTTGCAAAAACGATGCACAAGAAACAGTAAAGGAGGAGAAAGTAGAAAAAAAAGCAACTGATTTTGATTTTAATGTAGAGCAATTTGCAGACATTAAAATTTTACGTTATCAGATTCCTGGATGGGATAACCTAACGCTTAAAGAGCAAAAACTTGTTTACTACCTTACTCAAGCTGGTCTTGCAGGTCGTGATATTATGTGGGATCAAAACTACAGACACAACCTTAAAATTAGAAAAGCTTTAGAAAATGTTTACACAAATTATAGTGGAGATAAAAATGCTGAAGATTGGAAAGCTTTTGAAGTATACTTAAAACGTGTTTGGTTTAGTAATGGTATTCATCATCATTATTCAAACGATAAGTTAAAGCCAGAGTTTTCTAAAGAATATCTTAATGAATTGCTTTTAGCAACTAAAACAAAGTTAGATGGTGAGGCTTTCGATGTTATTTTTAATGATGAGGATGCTAAAAAAGTAAATCAAGCTAAAGGTGTAGATAATGTAGCGCTTTCAGCGGTTAATTTTTATGGACCTAATGTTACTAATGCAGATGTGGAAAAATTCTATGCAGCTAAGAAATCACCAGATGCTAATAGACCATTATCTTACGGATTAAACTCACAATTGGTAAAAGAAGATGGTGTATTAAAAGAACGTGTTTACAAATCTGGAGGTTTATATGGTTCTGCAATAGACGAAATTGTAAAGTGGTTAGAAAAAGCTCAAGGTGTAGCAGAAAATAAAGCCCAAGGGGATGCTATAGGTTTATTAATTCAGTATTATAATACAGGTGATTTACAAACTTGGGATGATTACAATGTTGCTTGGACAGCTGCAACTGCTGGTAATGTAGATTACATTAATAGTTTTATTGAAGTATATAACGATCCATTAGGTTATAGAGGTTCTTACGAAACCATAGTACAAATCAATGATTTTGATATGTCTAAAAAGATGAAAGTATTGTCAGATAATGCACAATGGTTCGAAGATAATTCACCTCTTATGGATGCGCACAAAAAAGATAGTGTTGTTGGTGTAACTTATAAAGTAGTGACTGTGGCAGGTGAAGCTGGTGATGCGTCTCCAAGTACTCCAATAGGTGTTAATTTACCAAATGCTAACTGGATTAGAAAAGAAGTAGGTAGTAAGTCAGTATCTTTAGGAAACATAATTAATGCGTATAACAACTCTGGCGGAAGTGGACGTTTAAAAGAGTTTGTACACGATGAAGAAGAGTTTAAGCTTGAAGAACAATACGGAAAACTTGCCGATAAGCTTCATACAGCACTGCACGAGGTTATTGGCCATGCGTCTGGTCAGTTAAACCCAGGAGTAGGTGAGACTAAAGAAACTTTAAAGAATTATGCATCTACTTTAGAAGAAGGTCGTGCAGATTTAGTAGGTCTTTATTATTTATACGATTCTAAATTACAAGAATTAGGTTTAGTAGAAGACTGGAAAAAAGTTGGTATGGCTGCTTACGATGGTTACATTAGAAACGGTTTAATGACGCAGTTAATTCGTTTAAATTTAGGTGACGATGTAGAAGAAGCACATATGCGTAACCGTCAATGGGTTTCTGCTTGGGTTTTTGAAAAAGGAAAAGCAGATAATGTTATTGAAAAAGTATCTAAAGATGGAAAAACCTATTATAACATTAATGATTATGATAAGTTACATGAGTTATTTGGACAATTATTAAGAGAAACGCAACGTATAAAATCTGAAGGTGATTTTGCAGCTTGTGAAGCTTTAGTAGAAGGTTATGGTGTAAAGGTAGATCAAGCACTTCATGCAGAAATATTAGAACGTAACAAGCAATTTACGTCAGCTCCTTATAGCGGATTTGTAAATCCGGTTTTAGTACCAGAAATGAACGACAAAGGTGAAATTACTGCTATTAAAGTAACACAGCCTGTTGGTTTCCC
Source organism: Winogradskyella sp. (assembly GCF_025210595.1). Lineage (GTDB taxonomy): Bacteria > Bacteroidota > Bacteroidia > Flavobacteriales > Flavobacteriaceae > Winogradskyella. The sequence goes on along the minus strand of NZ_JAOARH010000033.1, from coordinate 816 downwards.
AGAGCAAATGTTAGAATACAGTAAAACGTATAATCATTTGCCAGAGGTAAACTAAACTTATCATTTTATAACACAAATAAAAAGTAGCCAATTTGGCTGCTTTTTATTTGTGTTATATTTTAAAAGAAAAGTCTCAATAGAATTATAAAAGTTATTCAATAAACTACATCAAAAGAAATTTAATAGCAGCAATCATACCTATAAAACCAACAAAGGCAATCAGTATCCATATGGTACCTCTATAGTAAGCTTTATGCACTTTAATATCTTTACGATATTGATAGCCAATAGCGATTACAAAAACAATAAAAAATAATATTCCGAAAATCAATTGACCTGTAGAAAACATTAGCGTATTTTTATGCGAAAATACAAATTAAGCGATTAATAAACTAAAGACTATGCAAGATAAAATCAATGCTGTAAAGGCATTTCATACAGCGTTTAAGATAGGTCACAGAGAAACGCCAAAAGCAGATTTAGGTATTGAAAAAAACATGCTGCGCTATAAGCTTATGCGCGAAGAAAACGAAGAATATCTTGAGGCAGCAAATGATAATGATTTAGTAGAAGTTGCAGATGCTCTTGGAGATATGCTTTATATTTTATGCGGAACCATTATAGAACATGGTTTGCAATATAAAATAGAAGAGGTTTTTAATGAAATTCAACGCAGCAATATGAGTAAGTTAGGTGAAGATGGTGAGCCAATCTATAGAGAAGATGGTAAGGTGTTAAAAGGGCCTAACTATTTTAAACCTCATATTAAAGAAATTTTAGAGTTATAAAAAAAAGCAGCCAATTGGCTGCTTTTTT
>NZ_JAOARH010000032.1 GCF_025210595.1 Winogradskyella sp. | reverse complement strand
ATGATTCTTTTCATCTAATGGATTTCCAATTGTTAATTGTCCATAAGCACCAACAATAGCATCTCTTACTTTATCATAAACCGATTCGTGAATGATTAGACGACGTGTAGAAGTACAACGTTGTCCACAAGTTCCAACAGCTCCAAATACAGCTCCAGGCACTACAACCTTAAGATCTGCAGAAGGTGTAATGATTATCGCATTGTTTCCACCTAATTCTAATAATGATTTACCAAAACGCTCTGCTACTGTTTTACCAACAATACGTCCCATTCTTGTAGATCCTGTTGCAGATACTAAAGGAATACGAGCATCAGTTGTCATGTATTCTCCAACTTTATAATCACCATTAACGATACAAGAAATACCTTCTGGTAAGTTGTTTTCTTTTAAAATATCAGCAATAATATTTTGACAAGCTACAGAACATAAAGGCGCTTTTTCAGATGCTTTCCAAACACAAACATCACCACAAATCCATGCTAAAGCTGTGTTCCAAGACCATACAGCAACTGGGAAGTTGAATGCAGAAATGATTCCAACAACTCCAATTGGGTGCCATTGCTCTCTCATAACGTGACCAGGGCGCTCAGAAGGAATCGTTTGTCCGTTTAACTGTCTAGATAAACCAACAGCAAAGTCACAGATATCGATCATCTCTTGAACCTCACCATAACCTTCTTGAAGTGATTTCCCCATTTCGTAAGATACTAACTTACCTAATGGCTCTTTTAAATCTCTTAATTTGTTACCAAATTGACGAACAATCTCTCCACGTTGTGGTGCAGGAACATCTCTCCAAGTTTTAAAAGCTGCAGTTGCGCTTTCCATAACACGATCATAATCTTCTCTTGTAGACCCTTTAACCGAACCAATTAATTTTCCATCTACTGGAGAGTAAGATTCAATTAATTCACCATTAGAAAACCACTCAGAACCTGTAGAGCTTCCATCATTTACTTCTTTAAGCCCTAATTGTTTAAGTGCTTCTTGAATTCCGAAATCAGTTGCAACTGCTTCCATATATAGTTATTTTTTGTTTTACAATTAATTTGTCGCGAAGATACTAATTTCTTGTCGTTTCTTATTCAGAAATAATTCTTAAAAAACCTATCTTTAAAACGCTAAAACACTAATCACATTCCTAATGAAAAAATTCGTTCTATTTTTTGCTTTATCATTCTTATTTCTCGCTTGTAATAATGCTACCAAACCCATTAAAGAAAAACCAGAAACGGCTACTAAAAAACAAGAATTTGCTATTATTATTCATGGTGGTGCTGGTACCATTCTAAAAAAGAACATGACACCAGAAAAAGAAGCTGCTTACAAAGCCAAGTTAGAAGAAGCTATTAGAGTTGGTTATGATATTTTAAAAAATGGTGGAAACAGTATTGATGCTGTTCAAAAAACCATTAATGTAATGGAAAACTCATCACTTTTTAATGCTGGTAAAGGTGCTGTTTTCACTCATGATGAAACCAATGAAATGGACGCTTCAATCATGGACGGAAAAACCTTAAATGCTGGTGCTTCCGCAGGAACAAAAACAGTAAAAAACCCAATAAATCTAGCTAGAGCTGTTATGGAAAACTCTCCTCATGTAATGTTATCTGGTAATGGAGCTGAAACTTTTGCAGCTGAACAAGGTTTAGAAATTGTAGACCCAAACTATTTTTTCTTAGAAAGCAGATTAGAATCATTGAAAAGAGTAAAAGAAAAACAGGCACGAAATGAAAAGAAAATAGATATGGAATCGACTTCCATTAACTTTTTTGATGCTGAAATAAAAAATTCGAAATTTGGAACAGTTGGTTGTGCAGCACTAGACAAAAACGGAAACCTTGCAGCAGGAACCTCAACTGGTGGCATGACCAATAAGCGTTGGGGAAGAATAGGCGATTCTCCAATAATTGGTTCTGGTACTTATGCTAATAATGCAACATGTGCAGTTTCTAGTACAGGTTGGGGCGAATATTTTATTAGAACCCAAGTTGCTCATGATATTTCTGCATTAATGGATTATAAAGACTTAAGTCTAAAAGAAGCTGCAAAAATAGTTTTAAATAAAGTCGAAGATTTAGGTGGTGATGGTGGTGTTGTAGCAGTTGACAAAAACGGAAATATGGTTGCAGAGTTTAATACTTCTGGAATGTATAGAGCTACAATGAACGACAAGGGTGAACTAATAATTGGGATTTATGAAAAGTAATTATTATTGAATATAACCCTCAAATGTTCTCAATGTAACATCTACAAAAGTGACATTTCTTAACATTTAAGAACATTTTAACAACACCCAAAAATCTAAAGGAATAAAATTTGGCGTACTTATTTAACAAGAAAGCGCCTACCTTTCTTATTTAAGTCCAAGTTTCACTCTTAAACCATCAACAACTATGCAGATTCAAAAGTACCTTGCCTTTTTAGCACTCATCGCAATCGTAGTATCATGCAAAAAAAAGCCAGCAGAAACAGATAATATTTTTAAATATAGAGACTACATTAGTTATACAACTTCAGGACGTGTATCTGTTACGGAATCAATTAAAATTAATTTAGCTGAAGAGGTAAAAGGCTGGGAAGCAGAGCAAGAAGTTGATAGTAAATTAGTGAAAACTCATCCTTATATGCAAGGAACATTAAAAGCACTGAATAAACACACGCTTTTATTTACACCAGACGAAGCTTTAGAAGCTAATACAGAATATACGGTTACAGTAAAACTAAACGACATTTACCCTAACATTCCTAATGAGTTTGAATACTACACTTTTCAGTTTAAAACCATTAAACCAAGTTTTAATATTACAACAAACAACCTTCAATCATATAGCAAAGAATGGCAATATGTTCAAGGTATGCTGCATTCTGCTGATGTCATAAACCTTGAAGATGCCAAACAATTAGTATCTGCTTCGCAGCATAATAAAGATCTCAATATCGTATGGTTAGAAGTACCTGAACCTTCAAAATATTTCGAATTTAAAATTGACAGTATTAATCGCGACATCGAAGACAGTAAAGTAAAAGTACAATGGAATGGTAAAGCCATAAAAGCAGAAAACAAAGGAGAAAACTTTATTACTATTCCTGGCAAAAACAACTTTACTATAGTAGAGACTAATGTTATTCAAAACCCAGAACAGTATTTATCCATCAATTTTTCAGATCCTTTAAAAAAGCAACAGAATTTTGCAGGATTGGTAGCTATTCAGAATGTAAAAAACCCGAAATACATTGTGGATGGTAATGTGTTAAAAGTTTATCCAAACAATAAATTAGTTGGCGATATTAGAGTCGATGTCTTTACAGGTATCAAAAACATAGATGGTTTTAAACTTAAAAATCCGTTTACCCAAACCTTAACTTTCGAAGAATTAAAACCTCAAGTAAGATTGCTAAGTAACGGTTCTATTCTACCAAACTCTAAAGATTTAAAATTCAATTTTGAAGCGGTTAACCTGAGCAAAGTTGATGTAAGAATCATCAAAATATTTGAAGACAATGTGTTACAATTTCTTCAAGAAAACAATATAAATAGCAATTATGAAAATGCTATAAAACAAGTAGGACGTCGTATTGCTAAAGAAACGATTACCTTAATAGATGATGAATCTCAAAACCCTGGCAAATGGAAAGCATATAGTATTGATTTATCTAAATATCTACAGGCAGATCCTGGAGCTATTTACAGAGTAGAATTGAGCTACAAAAAAGACTACTCTTTGTATGATTGTAGTACAAATTCTGAAACCACAGAAAATGAAAACGAAGATTATTACGATGACTACTATGACGATTATTACGAAGAAGATGTTTATGCTTCTGAAGATATTTCTGAAGAAGAACAAGAATTAAAAGAAGAACGTTATTGGGACAATCTTACTTACCGTTATAGAAATACCAATTACAGATATAGAGACAGAGATAATCCTTGTAAAGATTCGTATTTTAACTATCCTAATAGAACAGTTGCATTAAATCTAATTGGTTCTAATCTTGGTGTTATTGCAAAACAAGGTAATGACAACAGGTATTTCTTTGCAGTAACTAATATTTTAACCACTAATCCAGAGTCTGGTGCTAAAGTAACGCTGTACAATTATCAACAACAAGAATTAGCAAATGCTACCACAAACACAGATGGTATTGTAAAATTAGACGCTAAAAAACGTGCTGCTTTTGCCATCGTATCTAAAGGAAAAAACATAAGTTATGTAAAACTGTTTGATGGCAATACATTATCACTAAGCAAGTTTGATGTATCTGGAAATAGGCTACAACGTGGATTAAAAGGCTATATTTATGGAGAACGTGGAGTTTGGAGACCAGGTGATAGTTTGTTCTTAACTTTTGTACTTAATGATAAAGCCAATAAATTACCAAAACGCCATCCTGTAAAATTAGAGATTACAGATCCTGTTGGCAAACTGGTTTACAGAAAAGTATCTATAGATAACATTAATAATTTCTATGATTTTAAAGTACCTACGGCATCAGATTATAAAACTGGCAACTATAATGCTAAGGTGTCTGTTGGTGGAGCTCAATTTTCTAAAAATTTAAAGATTGAAACTGTTAAGCCTAATCGATTAAAAATTAAAATTGATTTTGAAGATAATGTGCTTACCAATAACAAATCCTTAAAAGGAGATTTGAATGTGGCTTGGTTACATGGAGCATCAGCAAAACATCTAAAAACCGAAATAAAAGCAAAGTTCACAACTAAGCGCACAAGTTTTAAAGGCTACAAGAATTATGTTTTCAATGATCCGACAAAAAATTTCGATACTGAAGAAACCAATGTGTTCGAAGGACAATTAGATGCTAACGGAAATACTAAAGTCAATTCAGAATTAAATATTGGCACCAATGCGCCAGGTATGTTGAATGCACAATTTTTGGTAAGAGCTTTTGAAAATGGTGGTGACTTTTCGCTAGATGCATTTACAATGCCTTATGCTCCTTATGAAAGTTTTGTTGGTTTAAGATCACCTAAAGACAACAACTATAGATCATTTTATACAGACGAAAATCACACCTTCGATATTGCAACAGTTACAGCTGAAGGCAAACCGATACAACGTAAAAAATTAGAAGTAAAAGTTTATAAAATTGAATGGCGTTGGTGGTGGAATTCTTCTTACGATAACTTATCTACTTACGTATCTAGCAGCTATCACAGACCTGTTCAACAATACTCAATTGATACTGATGTTAACGGAAAAGCAAGCTTTAAAGTTAATATTCCGGAAAATGATCGTGGACGCTATTTAATTAGAATTGTAGATCCTGTAAGTGGTCATGCTACAGGTCGCACAGCATATTTCTATAAAAATTGGTGGTCTAATACTTCATCTGGAGATAAAGAAGCTGCTAAAATGTTAGTTTTTTCAACCGATAAGCAAAACTATAATGTTGGTGATACAGCTAAACTAACTTTTCCTTCTGGTAGTGAAGGAAGAGCCTTAGTAAGTATCGAAAACGGTACTGAGGTATTACAACATCAATGGGTAAAAACCAAACCTGGCGAAACGACGATTGATATTCCTGTTACAGCGGAGATGGCACCAAACGTGTTTATAAATGTTTCATTATTACAACCACATGCTATAACATCAAATGATTTACCAATTCGTTTGTATGGAGTTATTCCTATGATGGTAGAAAACCCTGCCACAAAGCTAGAACCTCAAATCAATATGCCAGATATAATTAAGCCTGAGCAATCTTATGAAATAAAAGTTTCTGAAAAAAATAACAAATCCATGACTTACACTATTGCTGTAGTTGAAGAAGGCTTGTTAGATTTAACGCGTTTTAAAACACCAAACGCATGGAACAGTTTCTATGCTCGTGAAGCTTTAGGAGTAAAAACTTGGGATATTTTCGATGCTGTTATTGGAGCCTATTCAGGCAGTATAGATCAGGTTTTTGCTATTGGTGGTGATGGAAGTGCAGCAAAAGGGAAAAACAAAAAAGCAAACCGTTTTAAACCAGTAGTCACCTATTTAGGACCGTTCTTATTGAAAAAAGGACAAACTAAAACGCATCAACTTAAAATGCCAAATTATGTTGGTGCTGTAAGAACGATGGTTGTTGCTGGTAACAATTCAGACGAAGCCTATGGAAGTGCAGAAAAATCAGTGAAGGTTAAAAAACCTCTAATGGTATTAGCAACCCTACCACGTAAGTTGAGTCCTGGTGAAAAAGTTACTTTACCTGTTACGGTTTTTGCTATGGAAAGTAAGGTGAAGAACGCCAATCTTTCCTTAAACCTTAGTGATGGTATTACTGTAAAAGGAAACAAAACACAATCGCTTCAATTTAGTAAACCCGATGAAAAAATGGTTTATTTTGAATTAGATGTCACCAAAGCAAAAGGCATTAACACTATTGAAGTCGTTGCCACAGGAAATGGAGAAAAATCAACCTATAAAGTAGAGATAGATGTTGAAAATCCAAATCCAATGACCTCACGTGTTATTGATAACGAATTACAAGCTAACGGAAACAAAACGATTGACTTTTCAACATTTGGCGTTTCAGGAACCAATTCGGCAACAGTAGAATTTTCAACATTACCTCCAATGGATTTTTCAAAACGAATGGCTTATTTAATTCGCTATCCTCATGGCTGTGTAGAGCAAACAACCTCTAGTGTATTTCCGCAATTGTATTTAGCAGATGTTTTCGATTTAACAGAGAAAAAGAAAAAGGAAGTTCAACAAAATATTGAAAATGGAATTAACCGTTTAGGTAGTTTTCAAAATCCTGATGGCGGACTTGGTTATTGGATGGGAGAAAGAACTGCAAGTGATTGGGGAACAAGTTATGCAGGACACTTTATGATTGAGGCTGAAAAGAAAGGTTTTATTTTACCATTAACTTTTAAAAGTAACTGGCTGGCTTATCAAAGGCAAGCTGCTCGTAATTGGAGGCCAAGTTATAGAAGGTATCATAGTGATTTAGCTCAGGCATATAGATTGTACACTTTAGCTTTAGCTGGTAGTCCAGATTTAGCAAGTATGAACAGACTACGTGAGTTTGAAGATATTTCTAACGATGCAAAATGGAGGTTAGCTGCTGCTTATGCCTTAGCAGGACAAAAAGAAGCTAGTGAAGCTATTTCTAAATCAGCAAATATAGATTTCATGTCTAATGAAGCAAACTATTACACTTATGGTTCGGTTTACAGAAACAGAGCTATGGCTTTAGAGACTATGCTATTAATCAATCATCCTAAAAAAGTAGAATTAGCAAAAAGCATTGCAAAAACATTATCTAGCGACAAGTGGATGAGTACACAAACCACAGCTTATAATTTATTAGCCCTTGGTAAGCTCATTGTACAAAACGGTGGAAAAGATCTAAAACTCACTTATACCATTAACGGAAAAACAGAAACTATCGATACAAAAAATGGTATTGCACAACGTCGAATTCCTATAAAAGATGGTACTAATCAATTATCTATTACAAACGGAAGAGATAATTTGGTTTATGTACGCATATTAAACTCAGGAAAATTAAAACTTGGAGAAGAATTGGCTGTGCAACGTGGTTTCTCTATCTCAACAGTTTATAAAGATTTACAAGGCAATGAAATTGATGTTAGAAAACTAAAACAAGGACAAGATTTTGTAGCTACGGTTAGCATTTCTAACCTAACCAGAGACCATGTTAATGATGTAGCTTTAACACAAATATTTCCATCTGGTTGGGATATTGTGAATACACGCTTTACCGATTTTGGAGATACCACAGTAAGCAAAGCCAGATATACAGATATTAGAGATGATCGCGTTAATTTCTATTTTGATATGAATAGAAGCGGAAACTATGGCACCAAAACCTTTACAGTAATGCTTAATGCTTCCTATTTAGGTACCTATTATTTACCTGGCGCACAAGCCGAAGCCATGTACGATAACGATGATTATTTGGTGAGAAATAAAGGGCAGTGGATTACTGTTGAAAAGTAATTGAAGGAGATCTCACAGGTTTTAAAAACCTGTGAGGTCTAAAACCCAAACTAAAAAACTCCCGTTTTCACGGGAATAAAACTAAACTACTTGTCGTCCGGAAGACAAGAAACCTAAGAGAACAAGCCGCTAAAATGTTCAATTTAAAACTTAGAAAAGATGAAAAATTTAAAAATGATTTTAGCAATAGTATTTGTATGCAATCTAGTAATAGCAAACGCACAACAAGAAGAAGCTTATGTAGCGGCAGAAAGCGGATTATCTCTTAGAGATCAACCAGATGTTAGTGGAAAAATGTTGACAAAATTAGCCTACGGAGAAGCAATTGGTGTATTAGAAGAAACTGATAAAAACTTAGTGATACTAGATGCTGGAGAAAGAATTAGTGGAAAATGGGTGAAAGTAGAAACCAGAAACCACATTGGCTATGTATTTGATGGTTATTTATCACCAAATAAAATTGCCCGAACAATCCGTCTTAAACTCAATAGTCTAAATGTTGAAATTAAAAATTTAGCTACTAGTGATTATAAGAGAAACCATGATTTAAAAAGTGACGATGTTGCCACAATCAATGTAGACATCAACGATTCACCTGAAGGAAAAGAAATTGTTTTAGTAGATAATGATTATAAACATGTAAGTCTTTTTCAACGTTATGAAAATAGTTTCTCTTTTATGAGTGCTGATGCAAAATGTAGTTCTAATGAATGGAAAACGTTCGATACAGAATGGAAACCTTTAAAGCAATTAAAATCAAACACTTTTGAAACCTTAACATACACAGAAAAGGATTGGTTAAATTTTATTGAAATTGCAACTAAGGACTTAAAAGACGATGTGGTTGATAAATGTGGTGAAGATTGGTTAGCTTATGTAAAAACCATTGATAACCTTAAAGATTTTCCGGTTAGTGTATCTACAGACCGTGTGTTTATTAAAGTTATTTTAACCGATTTTGAAAATAACGTCACTGAAAAAATCATTGAATTTGAAACACCTAAAAGTTGATTCGTTTATGCATTTAAATAGGTTATTTGCTTTCGTACTTTTTAGTTTAATCGTTAACTGTAAAAACTATTACAACGATACCATACATTGGGCAGATAACCTTAATAACGGATTGGATATAGAATCTAAAAAATAAATATGAAAAACTTTAAACCATACTTTGCTGTAATATTTACATCAACACAAACAGAAAATACCGAAGGCTATGCAGAAATGGCAGATAAAATGGAATTCTTAGCCAAACAACAAGAAGGTTTTATTGGAATTGAAAGCGCAAGAAACGGTGTAGGTATTACAGTGAGTTATTGGGAAAGTATAGAAGCAATTAAAAACTGGAAAGCTAATACCAAACATGTATTCGCTCAACAAAAAGGAAGAGAACAATGGTACAATTGGTATAATGTTCGCATTTGCAAAGTAGAGCGCGAGTATGAATTCCTGCGAACTGAGGAATCTGATGAGTAAAAACCGTAAAAAAACTCATTTGTCATTGCAAACAAAGTGAAGCAATCTCAGCGTATTCAACCATTTTAAAACAGATTGCCGCATCAAATATTACGTGTGTAATTAACAATGATGATTTATTAAAAAATTGAAACCAATAAACTACATAAAACGCAACAAGATAAAGTCCTTAGTGATTGTTGTACTACTTGTGTTATATTATCTCTGTTTACCTCAGCAATTGTTCAAAGATCCTACAGCAACAGTTATTACAAGCAATAACAATGAACTTTTAGGTGCACTAATTGCTAACGATGGTCAATGGAGATTTCCCGAAAGCGATAGTATTCCTCATAAATTTAAAACCTGTATTCTTCAATTTGAAGATGAATATTTTTATAAGCATCCTGGTTTTAATCCTATTTCAATTTTTAAGGCCTTAAAAGAAAACATCAATGCAGGTTCGGTAAAACGTGGAGGAAGTACTATTACACAACAAGTCATTCGATTATCTCGTAAAGGACAATCAAGAACCTATCTAGAAAAAATTAAGGAAATTATATTAGCTACACGTCTAGAGTTTAGACATTCTAAAGATGATATTTTAAAACTTTATGCAAGTCATGCACCATTTGGAGGTAATGTGGTTGGCATTGACGCTGCATCTTGGAGATATTTTAACCGAAGTGCTAATAACTTATCTTGGGCAGAAAGCGCAACGCTTGCTGTTTTACCCAATGCTCCAAGTTTAATTTATCCTGGAAAAAATCAAAAACGACTCTTAGATAAACGCAACCGACTATTAAAAAAACTATTTAAAAATGGCACTATAGATGAGTTGACTTATGAGCTTTCTATTGCTGAGAACCTACCTCAAAAACCTTATCCACTACCTCAAATTGCACCACATTTACTTCAAAAGATTGCTAAAAACAATAAAGGGAAACGTATAAAAACAACAATAAATATAGCCCTACAAGAGCAGACTAATCATATAGTAAAACAACATTATAATCTATTAAAACAAAATGAAATCTATAATGCTTCTGTGCTTGTTTTAGATGTACATACGCGAGAAGTTTTAGTCTACATTGGCAATTCACCAACAGATAAAGCACATCAAAAAAGTGTAGATATTATTGATAAACCTAGAAGCACAGGAAGCATTTTAAAACCCTTTTTGTATGCTTCAATGTTAGATGCTGGTGATTTATTACCAAATACTTTAGTGGAAGATGTACCAACACAATTCGGCAGTTACCAACCTGAAAATTTCAATAAATCTTATGATGGTGCTGTACATGCTAATGAAGCTTTATCGCGTTCATTGAATGTACCAGCAGTTCGAATGCTTCAAGATTTTGGACTAGATCGGTTTTATCATTATCTAAAACAACTGCAACTAAAAGACTTAAAATACAATGCCAACCATTATGGGCTATCATTGGTTTTAGGTGGTGCAGAAAGTAATTTATGGGACTTGTGCAAAAGCTACGCAGCAATGGCTTCTACATTAAATCATTTTAATGAGAACTCTAGTCAATATTTTACCAATGAATTTATTCAACCTATTTATAATTCTGAATCTATTGTAGACTTCGGAAAGTTAACCGATGAAAAAACGGTTTTTGATGCAGCTTCCATATATCTCACTTTTGAAAGTATGAAACAAGTCAATAGACCAGAAAGTGACGAGAGTTGGGAATTTTATGATTCTTCTCAAGAGATTGCATGGAAAACAGGAACGAGTTTTGGTTTTAGAGACGCTTGGGCTATTGGTACTACAAAAGATTACGTAGTCGGAGTTTGGGTTGGTAATGCTGATGGAGAAGGTAGACCAGGTTTGGTTGGTGTGCAAACTGCAGCTCCTATACTATTTGATGTGTTTGATATTTTACCAAAAAGCGATTGGTTTGCAAAACCTTATGACGAAATGCTAGAGGTTAATATTTGTAAAAAAAGCGGCTACAGAGCATCAACAATATGTGATGATGTTGAGGTAAGGTACATTCAAACTGCTGGACAAAAAACAGAACCTTGCCCTTTTCACAAATTGATACATTTAGACAAATCTGAACGTTACCAAGTAAACTCTTCATGCGAAACAATTTCTAATATCAACACCGAACCTTGGTTTGTACTTCCTCCGTTACAAGCCTATTATTTCAAAAATAAAAACCCTTTTTATAAAACGCTTCCTCCTTATAGAACAGATTGTTCAGAATCAAATGCTATTACTATGGAATTTATTTATCCTCATCAGCAAAGCGCTATTTTTTTACCTAAAGATTTTAATGGTAAGGTTAATAATTTAATACTTAAAGTGGCACACTCTAAACCCGAAACTAAACTTTATTGGTACATAGATGAGGAT
>NZ_JAOARH010000157.1 GCF_025210595.1 Winogradskyella sp. | reverse complement strand
GGAAGTGTTGTTAATGGGTTTGAAAGTATTGCCGGACAAATCAATACCGAGTTGGTAAAGCCTACAACAGATAATAAGCTATTTGTAAATCTTTATGGAGCCTCAAATCAGCGATTAGAACTTAATACGCATTTTAACACTAAAGTGTCTGATAAATGGAGTACAGGTTTGTATCTGCATGGTAATACACATCAAAAAAAGCACGACGTTAATGATGATGGATTCTTAGATATGCCATTATATAATCAGATTAATGTAATGAATCGCTGGCAGTATACCAATTCCGAAAAAGGTCTGGTAAGCTTTATTAATGTACGCTATCTTAATGATGAAAAACAAGCAGGTCAATTAGATTTCGACCCTAAAACAGATCGTGGAACTACTAATGCTTGGGGAAGTGAAATTGATACCGAACGTTTTGATATTACAACAAAATTAGGGTACGTAAATCCTGAAATTCCTTATCAAAGTATTGGATTTCAAACTGCGTTTAGTCATCATAGACAAGATTCCTATTTTGGTTTAAATGATTATGATATACAACACAATAGTTTTTATTCAAACCTTGTATACAATAGTATAATATCAGATTCGCGCCATAAGGTGAAAACTGGAATAAGTTTTACTTACGATCATTACGATGAGATGGTAAATGCGCAAGAATTTGAACGTACTGAAAATTCTGTTGGAGGTTTCTTTGAGTATGCCTATGATAATCTCGATAAATTAACCCTAACGGCTGGTGTTAGAGTAGATCAGCATAACAGATTAGGCTTTTTTATAACACCTCGTTTGCATATGCGTTATACACCTTGGGAAAGATCTGCATTAAGAGCTTCTATTGGACGAGGAAAGCGTAGTGCCAATATTTTTGCTGAAAATCAGAATTTATTTTCAAGTTCAAGACAGATTAATATTCAGAATTCTGGTGGGAAAGTATATGGATTAGACCCAGAGATTGCCTGGAATTATGGTTTAAGTTATCTACAAGGGTTTCATTTATTTGGTAGAAAAGCTGATGTAACTTTAGATTTTTATAGAACTGATTTTGAAAACCAAATTGTGGTAGATTGGGAAAATCCATTCGAAATTAATTTTTATAATTTAGATGGAAAAAGTTATGCTAATAGTTTTCAACTAGAATTTAATTATAATGTTTTTGAGCATTTCGATTTTAGAACGGCTTACAAGTATTACGATATTAAAACAGATTATAATTCTGGTAAACTTGAAAAACCATTAATACCAAAGCATCGTTTTTTTGCAAACGCTTCTTACGAAACACATCCTAATGTAAATGGAGGTTTATGGAAGTTTGATGCAACCTATAATTGGCTAGACTCGCAGCGTTTACCAAGTACAACGTTAAGTGCTACAGAATATCAATTAGATGAATATTCACCAACAGTAGCAACGCTGAACTTACAGTTGACAAAAGTGTTTTCTCCTAAATTTGAAGTATATTTAGGTGGTGAAAATGTAACTAATGTAAGGCAGAAAAACCCAATAATTAGTGCAGATAACCCTTTTGGTTCAAATTTTGATAGTAACTTTGTATATGGGCCAATTTTTGGTAGTATGTATTACGCAGGTTTGCGATATAAAATAAAATAATAAACCGTCATTGCGAGGAAGAATAACGAAGCAATCTTATAAACTGAAACTAGAAAGAGATTGCTGCAACTTTTTAAAGTCTCGTAAAGACAAAAACATAAAAAAATGAAACAAATAATTTTAATTTTTGCCTTGCTAGTAACAACAGTAACATTTGCACAAAACAAAAATGCAAAAGCTTCAATAGAGGTAGATGGAGTTTGTGGTATGTGTAAAGAGCGTATAGAAAAAGCAGCAATTAGAACAAAAGGTGTTAAGTCTGCCGTTTGGAATGTAGATACACACGAGCTTAAGCTCATTTACGATGAGCGCAAAACAGACCTTAAAACAATTTCAAAAAAAATAGCAGAAGTTGGTCACGATACCAAGGAAATAAAAGCTACAGACGAAGCTTATAAATCTGTACATCCTTGTTGTAAATATAGAGATAAGGATGTTGTTGACGATCATAAAGGAGAGAAGAAATCTACTAGTGAGCAGCATTAAGAAATGAAAAACCGAGCTAAATTAGCTCGGTTTTTTTGTGTCTAATACTTAAGCTCAATAAAGCCATTAATAGATCCACTTTCTTTTAAAATTTCAGAGAATGTGGTGTTTTTATTTTTTTTCAAGTATTCTTGCTTAGCCTTTTCATCCCATTCGTCATAAAACATATTTGCTTTCCCTTTAAAGCTTAGAACAATTGTTTTTCTATTAACTTCTGTTATGGTTAGTGTGCCACTGGTGATTTTAACTTCATAATCTAAATCCTTATTTTTATAGGGAACAAAAAAGGTGAATTCGTAATATGGTTGCGAATCATTAAATTTTGGATCTAATTGTTTAGAATCTAAAATTGGTTGTGCACTTTCAATGGCATTTGTTTGTTCATTAATCAATTTTTCTAGTTCAATTATAGCATTTTGGTCACCTTTTGAAGCTTTTTCTGCTAATACTTTTAATTGCTCTTCTTTAGATTTTAAATTAACGTTTAATTGGTCGGAAACTTGTTTAGCAGCCTTAAAATCTTCTGATTCAGATTTGTTTTTAAACTGATTTTGTTGCGTTTTGTAAAACATATCATTGCTTGTAGAGATAAACAATGTGTCGTTTTCTTCAAGAGGAATTTTATGTTTAACATTATGCAGAGATAATACCATTCTAAGACCATGTTTATAAGAAACACCATCTTGTAATTGTTCTGGGCTTGGTAATTGATATTGAAAAGCAGAGACTATAAATTCTGAATCATTTTCTGACTGTTCAATCTTTTCAAAACTTGAACATTGGTATGACTTTCCATTAAAATTGAAATTGATGTTTTGTGCCAACAATAGATTTGAAAGAATTAGGCTAAGAAAAGTGAGCAAAGTTTTCATTTTGATTAGTTCATGTTTAGTCAAAGCTATTAAGAATTAGAGTGGTGTAGTCGTAAAATTGTATCGTTGGTAATGTTTTGTTTGTAGATTGGTAAATAAATAGTTTAATAAGGGTTGTTTCTTATATGTGTTTTATAAAAAAAAGCCTTTGACGAAAATCAAAGGCTTTTACTTTATTGTCTAAACTCAACTATGCTATTTGCAAGAGTGAGCTCATTGTTTTTATGTGCTGCAGACTACATCATTCCTGGCATTCCGCCTCCACCCATTGGTGGCATAGCAGCAGGTGCATCTTCTTTAATATCTACCAGAGCACACTCAGTTGTTAAGATCATACCAGCAACAGAAGCAGCATTTTCTAAAGCAATACGTGTCACTTTTTTAGGGTCAATAATACCAGCTTTTAGCATGTCTACGTAAGCTTCAGATTTAGCATCGTAGCCAAAGTCTTTTTTACCTTCTAAAACTTTATTAATAACTACAGAACCTTCACCACCAGCATTTTCTACAATAGTTCTTAAAGGAGACTCAATGGCTTTATTTACAATTTGTACACCAGTAGTTTCATCTAAGTTATCAGTAGTGATTTTTTCTAAAGTTTTCTTAGCTCTTACTAAGGCAACTCCACCACCAGCAACAATACCTTCTTCTACAGCAGCACGAGTTGCATGTAAAGCATCATCAACTCTATCTTTCTTTTCTTTCATCTCTACTTCAGAAGCAGCACCAACATATAATACAGCAACACCACCTGCTAACTTCGCTAAACGCTCTTGTAGTTTTTCTCTGTCGTAATCTGAAGTGGTAGTTTCTATCTGCGCTTTTATTTGATTTACTCTAGCTTTAATGTCTGAAGATTTTCCGTTACCATTTACAATAGTAGTGTTGTCTTTATCTATCATTACAGATTCTGCAGTGCCAAGCATAGAAAGATCTGCATTCTCAAGAGAGAAGCCTCTTTCTTCAGAGATTACAGTTCCGCCAGTTAAGATGGCAATATCTTCTAACATTGCTTTACGTCTGTCTCCAAAACCAGGAGCTTTAACAGCAGCAATTTTTAATCCACCACGTAATTTGTTTACTACTAAAGTAGCTAAAGCTTGCCCTTCTACATCTTCTGCAATGATTAATAACGGACGACCAGATTGCGCTACTGGTTCTAATATTGGAAGAATTTCTTGTAAGTTAGAAATCTTTTTGTCAAATAATAAAATGTATGGATTCTCAAGATCAGCAATCATTTTATCAGCATCAGTAACAAAATAAGGAGATAAATAACCTCTGTCAAACTGCATACCTTCTACAACATCTACATAAGTATCTGTTCCTTTAGCTTCTTCAACAGTAATAACACCTTCTTTACCAACTTTTCCAAAAGCTTCAGCAATTAACTCGCCAATTGTGTTGTCGTTATTTGCAGAAATAGAAGCAACTTGTTGTATTTTTTCAGATGAATTACCAACCTTTTTAGCTTGTTTTTCTAAATCTTTAGTAATTGTGTCAACAGCTTTATCAATACCGCGTTTTAGATCCATTGGATTTGCACCAGCAGCAACGTTTTTTAATCCTTCTTTTACTATTGCTTGCGCTAATACAGTAGCAGTAGTTGTACCGTCACCAGCAAGGTCATTGGTTTTAGAAGCAACCTCTTTTACCATTTGTGCTCCCATGTTTTCTAATTCGTCTTCTAGCTCAATTTCTTTTGCTACCGAAACACCATCTTTGGTAACTTGAGGTGCGCCAAATGATTTACCAATAATTACATTACGACCTTTTGGTCCTAAAGTTACTTTTACTGCATTTGCTAAAGCATCGACACCGCGTTTTAGTCCGTCTCGAGCTTCAATATCGAATTTTATATCTTTTGCCATTTTTTTTAATTTTTAGCTTTTTGCCTCTAGCGATTTGCTATTGGCTTATAAGTTTATTTATTAATTTTAAGGTGCTAAAAGCCAAAGGCTAATAGCTAAAGTTTTATACAATTGCAAGAATGTCGCTTTCGCGCATCATTAAATAGTCTTTACCTTCAAGTTTTAATTCGGTTCCGCCATATTTTCCGTATAATACTGTGTCGCCAACTTTAACAGTTAAAGGTTCGTCTTTTTTTCCGTTGCCAATAGCAACAACAGTTCCCTTTTGCGGTTTTTCTTTTGCATTATCTGGAATAATGATTCCTGAAGCTGTTGTTGTTTCAGCTGCCATAGGTTCTACTAGAACACGATCTGCTAAAGGTTTAATGTTTAAAGCCATTTGTTATAATATTTTGATTATTTGAATTCATTTAACGCTATTGCGTTATTCGAAAATTATGCCAATGCAATTAGACTGACAAACTTTCAGATTTTAAATCACGAGATGTTATGTTTTAAAAAAAAAGTAGAGTATAAAAAAAGCCAACTGTAAAAGTTGGCTTAATTATTTGTAATACAATAAATTTATTATTGATCAGTACCATTTGTAGTACTAGTATCATCTGTATTTGTTGCCGGAGGTGTAGTTGGCATCTCTGTAGTTTCGTTTTCATCTAAAGCTTTAGAGTCTATGCTATTTCCAGAATCTAGGGTTAAGTTAGATGCTAAGATTAAAACGATAAGCGCTACAGCTAAAAACCAAGTACTCTTATCTAAGAAATCACCAGTCTTTTTTACACCACCTAATTGTTGTGTGCCGCCACCACCAAAAGATGACGATAAACCTCCACCTTTAGGGTTTTGTACCATAATTACTACAACTAGTAAAAATGCTACGATGACGATTAAGATTAAAAATATAGTAAATGCACTCATTTTATTTTGTGTTATTATCTTTTAATTCTTCTACCAATTTTATTTGGTCTGCAAAGAAACTACTTTTTTCTGGATATTTCAAACTTAATATTTTATAAGATTGAATTGCTTTATCATAGTTTTTTTGTTCCATGTATATACGAGCTAATGTTTCGGTCATTAAACTGTCAGAAACATCATCTTCATTTTTTATTAATTTAGGTTTTGGAGTGTAATTTGTTACCGGTTTTATTTTAGGGTTTTCGGTAATAAATTTATCAATAAGATCTAATTTGTTTTCGAGCGGTTGTGAAGTTTTAGCTTTTTCTGCTGGTGTTTCTATTTTAGTTTCTTCTTCTTCTTCTTCTATTCTTAAAATAGGTTTAAAGCTTGCAATCTTTAACCATTCTGCGAAAGAATGATTTTCGTTTTTATCGAATTCTAAGGGTTTGCCAATGTTTAGTTTTTCTTCAGGTGTAATATTATCTACATCAACTGCAATAATAGAATCTTCAATCTTAGGGTTGGTTTCATTTGCAATAGGATTCTCCTTTGCTTCAAACAAATTTGGATCTAAAACGCCTTCTGTAGCTTTAATTTGTGCTTTTAGAGCGTCGTCTATAGTTACCTTTTTGCTTACTGATATGTCCTCAACTTCATTAACTTCTAGAGATTTGATGTGCTCAGAGTTTTGCTTTATTTGATTAGAAATTTCATTCTGATTAAAGATTTCTGATGTTATATAATCAAACAAAACACTACGATCTACTGTATGTGCTGCCGTAATTTTTAAGGCATTATTGTATTTGTAACTTTCTTTTTGTTTCAGTCCTTTTAAATATAAGGCATGCAACGATTGAAAATATGGATATGCTTTAATTGTAGCAGAAATGGCATCGGTTTGAGAACTGGTTATAGTTTCAGGATGTTGTAATAAATATGT
>NZ_JAOARH010000156.1 GCF_025210595.1 Winogradskyella sp. | reverse complement strand
TCATACTCCTCAAATTCTACTTGCTGAGCATTGGCATAAATACCAACTAGCAACAAGAGCGCTAGAGTAAATAAGCTTTTTTTCATTATGAATTGTGTTTAAGTTTTAAAAAAATGTTTTAGTGTTTGTCTAAGCAAAGTGTTAATTGTTACACAAAGCTGTACAAAAATAAGTAATCCTTATTCTTTTAAGGATAGTAAAACACAAAAACTACAGTTATTAAGGCTTTTCTATTTTTTAAGAATGTAAAATTGCACTCTAAACTACGCGAAAACCCTTAAAACGTTTGTAGTTTAGGAATTTAGAACTATATTTGCATCCGCTTTCTGAGAAAAGCATATTTTAATTAATAAACAAATTAATAAAAACGTTACGCTATGTACGCAATTGTAGAGATAGCAGGGCATCAATTTAAAGTTGAAAAAGACCAAAAAGTTTTTGTTAACCGTTTATCTACAGAAGAAGGTAAGAAAGTTACTTTTGATAACGTTCTTCTAATAGGTGAAGGTAGCAATGTTACTTTAGGCGCCCCAGCTATAGACGGAGCACAAGTAAGTGCTAAAGTCTTAAAACACCTTAAAGGTGACAAAGTAATAGTTTTCAAAAAGAAAAGACGTAAAGGTTACCGTGTTAAGAATGGACACAGACAAGCTTTAACTGAAATCGTAATTGAAGGCATTACTGCTTCTGGAGCTAAAAAAGCTGCTCCTAAAAAAGAAACTAAAAAAGCTGAAGCTACAGCAGATGACACTCAAGATTTAAGCAAAAAGACTGTTGCTGAGTTAAAAGAGATGGCAAAAGCTAAAGGAATTGAAGGTATTTCTTCTATGAAGAAAGCTGATTTAATTGCTGCTTTAAGTTAATTGTTTAACAACTAAAATCGAAATAAAATGGCTCATAAAAAAGGAGTAGGTAGTTCGAAAAACGGTAGAGAATCAGAATCGAAACGCTTAGGTGTTAAGATTTTTGGTGGACAAGCTGCTATTGCTGGTAACATCATCGTAAGACAAAGAGGTAACACACACCATCCAGGTGAAAATGTTTACCAAGGAAAAGATCACACTTTACACGCTAAAGTTGATGGTATCGTACAATTTACGAAGAAGAAAAATAATAAGTCTTATGTGTCTATAGCACCGTTTGAGGCATAAGAAATATTTCTTATTAGATATTAAAAAACCCCTTTCTGTATTCAGAAAGGGGTTTTATTTTTAACTATTTTAAAAAAACAAATTCCCTAATAATCAAGAAAACTGATTAACAACTCCTTAGGCCAAAACTATACTATTTCCATTTTCTTCAATAAAAAACTCGCATTCATATTTTGGCAAATTCCTTGTTTAAGTTTGTAATCAAAAAACAATTCGTCGTTTATAATTTGTGCATCAAAGAAGTAATTTTTTACAGCTTTTAATTGAGATTCTATTTCTGTAAGGCTTAAATCGTGAGTAGCAATAATCCCTGTAGCATTTAGTTTTACCAATTTCTCTACAAACTTCCGTGAGCCTATAGCTTTATCTGTACTGTTGGTGCCTTTTAAGATTTCATCTAAAATCACAAAATAGTTTTTATCCGCTTCTATCGTATCTACTACAAACTTCAAACGCGTTAACTCACTAAAGAAATAAGAACTATCGTCTGTTAACGAATCTGTAGTACGCATACTCGTAATCAGCTTTATAGGTTTGTATTTGCTTTCTTTTGCACAGATAGGCAAACCAACATTAGCCATGACAATATGTAAAGCAACAGTTCTTAAAAAGGTACTCTTACCAGCCATATTTGCTCCCGTAACAATAAAAAACTGCTCTTGTAAGAGCTCTAAATCGCTATTAATACGCTTTTCTTTATTTAGCAAAGGATGACCCAAATCTTTCGCAGAGATTGTTATATTCTGATTTGTGATTTCTGGATAGGTAAACTCTTTATGGTTAAAGGCATAATTCCCAAAACTATTGAAGGCATCAAAAAACGTTACCACTTCAAACCAATCTTCGACCTTATCGGCATATTTAGAAACCCATTGCTCTATATGATAGGTTTGCCTAATATCCCAAAGCAAATAACCATTTCCGAAAATGGCTGAAATAAAATTATTTCTATTATCTAGAGCATCTAAAGCTTTAGAAAATTTTGAAAATATTTGAGATGCTTTTAAATCTTCAGACTGTATTTGTTGTTGCTTTTCTTGTAGTAATTGAGAATTAAACTCTCTTTTTTCAATTTGTTCTAATAACAAAGCATATTGCCTAAAAGTATCTTTTGCCTTTTCTGTATTTTGCGCAACATTATTGATTGGTTTTAAAAAACGCCCAGTAATTACCAAACCTAATAACAGCCAATAACTTGCGTATTTAATAGGTATAATTTCGGTTATTCCTAAAACTAAAAGCAAGATTGAAGCCATACTAAAACCTATTGTTGACCAATATATTGTTGTGCTTAAAAAAGGTTGATACGCTTTTAACCACTCAATAATAGATTTAGCTGAATGTTCTACCTCAACACCTTTAGCGGTTGCAGAATAATACTGCCTCCATTCAGGTGCTTTAGAAAGTTCATCTATGGCTTCTTGTCTTTTTTCAATATTTATAACATCATTAGCCAGCAAATTATTCACCAAAGTACTGGTACCTTCTTTAATAGCTGTACGATTGATAAATTGAAAAAATGATCCTTTTCCGAATAAATCAATATCTAAACTATAATAATGCTTTGGATTTTGATATTGCGAGCCATCTGGTCTATTATAAAAATCTCCTGAAGCTATTTTAAGCTCTTCTTCATTGATTTCAACCAATCTTTTATGAAGTGCTCTTTTAGCCTTTAAATCAGTGTATTTAGATAACAAAAACAAGAAAATTGCAATACCTAAAATAGCAACTATTGTAGCAATTTGCCATTGCGTATACGTAAAATATATAGTGAATGTTGTAACAACAAACACCAAAAGCCTAAATAGGCTTAACAAACCCATTTGTTTGTATAAACTTTTAGATATTACTTTATGTTTTTCTAATTGAGATTGATAGAATTCTATAGGCTTATTCATTGCTGTTTTTTGCTGCTGTAAAGAAACAAAAAAGGAACGCCTAAAGCAAAGTCCTACTTACATGGTTTAGTTATAAAAGTTTTTACTAACTGTTCTTTATATCATTTAGAACATTTTGCTTATAACTAATTCCTATTGGAATTTCTATATCTCCTATTTCAACATCATGCATCGTGTAGGCTGATATCTTTTGAGTATTAACAATATAGGAACGATGTATTCTTAAAAAGCACGAAGGTAACTTAGATTCAAAATCACTAATCTTTTCTTTTGTAGTAATGCTTATAGATTCAGTATGAATTCT
>NZ_JAOARH010000031.1 GCF_025210595.1 Winogradskyella sp. | reverse complement strand
CCCAACAGGTCAAGGATGGGACGGAACGTATAATGGCAGTTTAATGCCAACTAGTGATTACTGGTTCTTATTAGAATATATCGAACCGCTCACCGACCAAAGAAAAGAGTTTAAAGCCCATTTTACCTTGAAACGATAAAAATATTATGAGATTTAAAAAGTTTTGTTTAGTAGCATTTACGGCCTTAGTAGCACAATTTAGTTTTGCACAAGAAGGTGTACCCATTTATTCAGATTATTTGACTGACAATTATTATTTAATACATCCGTCTATGGCTGGTGTAGCTAATTGTGCAAAGGTTAGGTTAACAGCCAGACAGCAATGGTTTGGAGTAGATGACGCACCAAGTTTGCAAACTTTAAGTGTTAATGGTAGAGTAGGTGATTCACCAGTAGGTCTTGGTGGTGTTTTATTTAATGACGCTAATGGCTATCATTCTACAGTAGGTGGGTATGCTACGTTTGCGTATCATCTTATGTTTTCTAGAAATGAGATTGATCTTAATATGTTATCGTTTGGTTTAAGTGCTGGATTCCTTCAATATAAATTAGATGAAACGGATTTCTTAGCGCCAGGTGAGTTTGATCAAGCGATTGCAGGTGTTGAACAAAGTGCTACAAACTTTAATATAGATTTTGGATTTTCTTACCATTTCCTAGATTTTTATGCGCATTTCACTGCAAAAAATATCTTAGAGAATGATGGGATTAATTGGAATCGTGGGGCAAGTCAATTTCAGTTTAGAAACTTAAGAACTTACTTAGCTTCTATGGGTTATACATTTAGTAAGTATGGTAGCGATTGGAGCTACGAACCTTCTATTATGTATATGTATAGAGATGCTACTGAAGAATCATCAA
Organism: Winogradskyella sp.; assembly: GCF_025210595.1. Taxonomy (GTDB): domain Bacteria; phylum Bacteroidota; class Bacteroidia; order Flavobacteriales; family Flavobacteriaceae; genus Winogradskyella. The sequence continues at coordinate 79,648 of NZ_JAOARH010000031.1, read as the reverse complement.
TTGATATTAATGCAAAAGTTTATCGTGAAATGGATTTTGGTAAAGTTTGGGGTGGTTTATCATATAGAAGAAGTTTAGATGGTGCAGAGTTTGTTGATGGTTCTGGCGTGAGTAGTCAAAAACTTCAATATTTTACACCTTTTGTTGGTGTTGATTATAATAATTTTGTGTTCGCATATACTTATTCATATCAAGCTAATACAGTAAACTTTAATACAGGTGGTTTCCATCAAATAACATTGGGTTATAACTTTAACTGTAGAAGAGAGAAATACGAGTGTAATTGTCCTGCAATTAACTAAGAATAACAAAAAAGGCTTGATATTATTAATCAAGCCTTTTCTGTTTTATAGCTATTCCCAACTGTAATTTTTCTTTTTTGCTTGTGTTTTTATAGCATTAACCATGGCGTTTTCTAATCCATTGTTTTTGTCTGTAGAATTTTTTGCTATATAATTGCGACGCTTTATGTTCAATTCTGCAATATCTTTTTGAAGCTTTTCTCTTTCAGTTCGTTTCTTTTCTACATAAGATTTTATTTCACCTTTAGATTTGCCTTTTAGTTCATCAGGTAGTTGCTTATTGTTTAAATCTTCATAAGAAAAATCAGCCTCTTTTTCAGCATCTACTAAATCCCAAGAACTGTTTTTGTATAACCTTGAACTTTTACTAACCGTTCTGCTTACGGCATTAGCTTTATTATAACTCATAGCATTGGCATCTTGCTCTGCTTGTAATTCCATTTTCATCATGCCTTTTCTTCCATAAGCAATATAGGTTGAATTCAGCTTTTTATTGAGCTCTAGAATTTTATCATCATAAGGAGATGCTATATGAACTGTTGCTTTATTATGGTTAATAGCCATATAATCTCCATGTGTTAAGTCTGCTCCATCTTTCCATTGTCCAGATATACCTTGATTGTATTCGCCACAGAAAATGGTGTTAACTGTAACATCATTTTGATGTGCGAGCTTTGAGGCATCTTTGTAACTAACATTTCCTTGAGTGTAAGGCTCGTTTCCTGCGATGAAAATCAATTTTAAATCATCTTTATTTTCGCCCCAATCTAATTGATTTAATGCTGTTTTTATAACCTTACCACAGTATTCATTTCCTCCATTTGTGGTGAGAGAGAATAACGATTTTGAAATTTCATCTAAATCATCACTAAAAGCAATAACCTGTCTTAAGTAACCTTCGTCTGCATTAAGGTTGTCGTTGCCATATTCATAAAGTGCAATTTTAAGATTTGGACTTTTTTCTTCACATTTTGCATAAGATAATTCGTTTACAATTTCCCACAATTGAGCTTTGGCTTGGTCTATTAATCCATCCATACTATTGCTAGTGTCTAGTAATAATGCGACTTTAATTTCAGGTTTTTTAGATTTGATATTTGTTTCAAGTTTTGTTTCATTTAAAACTAAATCTTGATTGTTTTTTTTAGTATTGGCATTGCAAGCTGTAAGAGACATAATACTCATTAAAACAGCTAAAGATATTGTTAGCTTTCTCATAATTTCTAATTTTTTGTGTTTAATTCTTTTACATCTATGGTTCCGTTTGGTGAGATCACATAGTACTTATGGTCTATTTCTGTTTTTGTAACTGGTTGTTGTTTTTGCTCTTTTGGTTTAGGTGTAAAAAGGAGTTTTATATTCATACCTATTTGAACTACAGGTTCTAGAATAGATGGATTTATTACTACGTCGTAATGCTCATAGGTAAGTGGTTGGTAGTAATACGACGTTTGCTTTTTTGCAGTAGTAACGCCTTTGTCTTTATTTAAAGCTTCAAAAGAGACACTATTATATGCTTGGTAGCTTTGGTAGAAATCCTTTGGGAAATAGCAGTATTTATCATCGGCTATTTTAATGTCATATTTAGATAAATCAAATCCAAGTGTATTGTAGTATGCTTTTTTATCTTCAATAAGTTCTAATAATTTGTTTTGAAGATTTTTATAAACTTCCTGAATGTTTTCAATATAATAATCAACCTTTACTAAGTTGTAAACTTCACTTTTCGCGCAAGCTTCTAAAATTGATTCAAACTGATTGGTTTTGCTAAATTGAATATGAATATTTTGCTGCAATTCAAACCCTTTAGGAACTTCAGTATAGGTTTTGCTGAATAGTTTCTTTGTGACTTCAACTTCATATACAGGTACAAAAGAAATGACATCAATAACAACGTTGTCTTTTGTGATTCCTATAGCATTTAGTCGTGTTTTAATACTATCTATGCGTTGTTTCATAAGTTTGTTGGTAGTTTCAGTAGATGGTCCTATTTGCGATAAGTTAAATATTGCGGTATAGGTTGTGGCACTTACATTTTGAAGTGCTTTTGCATCGATAGTCAGTACATTACTTGGATTTAATATCTTGTTTAGTTGATGCTGAACCGTTGGATTGTAAATATTAGCATTCCCAGAAGTTAGAATGTTTTGTCTCGAGATGTCAGGAGTAATTTGATTGTAATTCCCTTTATGTTGAGCAATAGATAAGTTATAACCGACTAGTAATAGCAAAAATGCCAGATTGCTTTTTTTCATTATGATTTTATGTTTTGATTAATGATTATGTAAAGCTCATCTGAAAAAACAACATTAAAAATCTGAAATGAGTGAAAAGGAATTATTAATGAGTGAAGTAAAACGTTGTATTAGTTATCTCGTATATATTGTAGTGCAAAAGCTCTTAAAACTGATGACATCATTTTTTGAAATCAAATAAAGTATGTAAGTTAGTCCAATCAATACTATTGTTTTGCTAAATAATCTAAGAACATATTACGTATTAATTTTTTGCCTGATAAGCTTTTTAAGCTTTGGGCAAAATCATCCTGAAAACTCATATAAGGAAGATGCCTTTTTTACAGTAAGAGGGGTAGTATATTTAAAAAAATCAAAGGAGCCTATTAAGGACGTAAACATTCAAATTAATAGCGGCAGATATACACGCACTAATATTTTTGGAGATTTTACGGTTAGAGCAAAAGTAGGTGATGAACTTACTATAAGTCATAATGATTTTGAGACCATTTATTATATTATAAAAAGTAATGAGCGCATATCTATAGAAGTTGTAGAACAAGATGATTTTCAATCTAAAAGTAGAGCAAGAAGCAATGTAACCAAACGTTTTAATCAAATGATAGATTCTGCTGATGCTTATTTAAAGAAAGATGCAGAGAAGAGTTTAAAATTTGTAGGAGATGCACTCAATGTTAATGTGTCTACAAAGCAAAGCGCAGAAGCACACGAACTTTTAGGTGATGTTTATATGTATTGGAAACAATACGATTTGTCTATTTCGGCATTTAAAATCAGTCTTCAGAATACAGAAACAGCATCAGCGCAATTAAAACTCGCAGATGCTTATACAAAAAATGGTGAGTTTCAAAAAAGCATATCTACCTATAAAAATTTAGATGAAGAGAGTTTATCTAACTATGAAAAAATACTTTTATATGAAGGTATTGGTGATGCACATCTAAAGCTTAAGAATATACAAGCGGCTATTAAGTCTTACGAAACTGGTTTAGAGGTTGCGAAAAAGCATTTAATAGCACCTAAAGTAACAGATCTAAACTCTAAAATTGCGCAAGCCTACAATGAAAAAGGAGAGGTGACTAAAGCAAAAAGCTATTATTCTAATTCTCTTAAACTAGCCAAAAAAGAAAATAAGAAAAGAGCGGTTGAAGAGCAGGTTAAGGTGGCTGAATTTAATAACCTTAATCAAGAATATGATAGTGAAATAGAGCTTAGAAAGGGAGTGCTTGAAAGTATAGAAGACATTGAGAAAGACTCTGTTTTACCTAATGAAAGTCCTTTAACGCTTCAAAAACAGAATTATAAATTAGCCAATGCTTATTACCTAAACAACGATTTAGATAATGCGATCTCTTATTTTGAGAAAAGCATAGAAGAGGCAGATAAAAAAGGGGATTTAGAAGTAAAGAAAGATGCAACAAGACGTGCGTCTGAAGTATATTATAGTTTAGGTGAGGACGAAAAGGGAAGGGAGGCTATAGATGAATTTAAGAGTGTAGTAGATGAGTTATATGCTAAAAAAATACAAGAACTATCTCAAGTTGCTCGATTTAGTAGAAACATTGCAGAGCAACAAAACAGAATAACATCTTTAGAAAGCGATAGAGCATTGTCAAAAAGTAAATATGAATTAACACAAGAGCGTAATAAGCGACAGCAGCTCATTATTTATTCACTAATAGGTGGCTTGATATTGTTTTTAATTACTGGTTTTTTAATGTACAAGTACATAAAGCAACAGCGTTTGGCAAACAATTTGTTGGCTCTAAAATCGTTGAGAAGTCAGATGAATCCTCATTTTATATTTAATGCGTTAAACTCAGTAAATAGTTTTATTGCAACAAATGATGAACGCACAGCTAATAGGTATTTATCTGATTTTTCACATTTAATGCGTTCTGTTTTAGAGAATAGCGAAGAAGACTTTATTCCGTTGAAGAAAGAAGTAGAACTACTAGAGTTATATACCAACTTAGAACATTTTAGGTTTAAGGATAAGTTTGATTATTCTATAGATGTGGATGAAAGTATTAATGTTGAAGAGTTTCAAATTCCACCAATGTTATTGCAACCTTACATAGAAAATGCGGTTTGGCATGGCTTACGTTATAAAAAAGAAAAAGGACATTTAAATATAACTGTAAGCTCAAAATCTAAAGATGAGATTATGATAGCTATTACAGACGATGGTATTGGTAGAGAGCGTTCTAAGGCTATGAAAACTGCCAATCAGAAAAAGCAGAATTCTAAAGGAATGGACAACATTAAAAAACGTGTTGCTATTTTAAACGAAATGTATAAAGACAAAGTAGATGTTACTATTGAAGATTTTCAAAAATCTGAAGATGTAGGAACCAAAGTTGTTGTGACCTTAAAAAAGGATTAATACATTCTGTTTGAGTTGTCAGACTGAGCTTGTTGAAGTCTATTAAAAAGGAAGTTAAACTAAAAATATTCCTGTTTTTACAGGAAGAAGCATATGAAACTAAACGCCATTATAGTAGAAGACGAAGAAACCAGTAGAGATATTCTTCGTAATTATTTAACAAAATACTGTCCTAATATTTCCATTATTGGTGAAGCTCCCAATGTTGAGGAAGCATTGGTGCTTATTAGAAGTAACGATTTAGATGTGGTGTTTTTAGATGTAGAAATGCCTTACGGAAATGCTTTTGATTTATTAGATAAAGTTGGTCATATAGATTTTGAAACCATTTTTGTAACTGCTTATAATCATTATGCTATAGATGCACTAAATGCACATGCTTCTTATTATTTAATGAAGCCAATATCTATAGATGAGTTAATTAAAGCGGTAGACTATGTTACAGAAATTAAAACAAAGGAAGAAGCTTTACAAGATCAGGTTTTAGTGCCTAAAACAAATACGATAAATGGCAAGATTACAATACCACAACAAGATGGTTTTGAGATTTTAGAAACCGCAGATATAATGTATTGTAAAGCAGATGATAATTATACAGAAATCTACCTCAATAACAATAAAAAGAAGCTGGTAAGTAAAACATTAAAGTATATAGAAGAAAGTCTTAAGGATGCCAATTTTGCCAGAGTACATAAGAGTTATTTGGTTAATGTAAATGAAGTGGTTAAATATGTGAAAGGTAAAGGAGGTAGCGTAATCTTAAGTAACGGAAAAGAGATTATGGTATCAGCTTCAAAAAAAGCCGAATTGCTGGCTTATTTTAAGTAATGAAGTCTAAAAAACTAAAAACACCATGGCCAACAAAAGCGGTAATGGAGCAAATTTATGAACAGCATTTTTGGGGAGGAAAAGATTTCGATTTTTATTCTGGTGAAGGCTCACATAAATTAGAGATTACAATACCATATATAAAAGCAGTAACTACATTTTTAAAATCTCATCATAATCAACTTACTATTTGCGATTTAGGCTGTGGTGATTTTAATATAGGTAAACAACTGCTACCATATACCAAGAACTATGTTGCTGTTGATATTGTGCACGATTTAATAGAGCGAAACAAACAACATTTTAAAGCTAATAATCTAACTTTTGAATGTTTAGATATTTCAAAAGAAGCTTTACCAAAAGCAGATGGTGTTATTTTAAGACAAGTGCTACAGCATTTATCTAATGATGAAATAAAAAGTATAATAAATAAGCTTTCTAATTATAAGTATATCATCTTAACAGAGCATATTCCTAATGGTGATTTTATACCTAACAAAGATAAAATTGCAAGCCAAGGCATACGATTAAAACAAAACAGTGGAGTAGATGTGTTGGCAGAACCTTTTAATTTTAAGGTTAAAGAATTTAAGATTCTTAATGAGGTTGTTTTAGATAATAATAGCCTAATTTCAACAATTTTGTTTGTGTTTTAAATTGTTAAGATGAGATCCTGAAACAAGTTCAGGATGACAAAGTTTAACTATTAATTTCATTTAACAACCACAAATAATCCTCACGATTTTTCACGAAATCTTTATCGGATATATCAATGATTTTTACGTTGAGTTCTGTTTGTGATTTTAAAAAATCAAGATAACCAGAATTTATTTTTTCAAGATAATCGTCTTGTATTTCAGTTTCGTATTTACGACCTCGTTTTTTAATATTAGCTTGTAAGCGTTCTGTGTTTTGATAGAGATACACATACAAATCTGGTCTTGCTATATCTTTATATACTTGGTAGAATAATTTACGATATAGCATAAATTCATCTTCTGGAAGCGTTACCTTAGAAAATATAAGCGATTTGTGTACATCATAATCACTTACTATAAAATCTTTAAATAAATCTAGTTGCGATAAATCGTCACTTATCTGTTGGTAGCGGTCGGCTAAAAAAGACATTTCTAGTGTAAACGCATAGCGTTCTGGCTCTTTATAGAATTTTGGTAAAAAAGGATTATCTGCAAAGCGTTCTAAAATAAGTTTGGCATTAAAATCTTGTGCAATTTTTTTTGATAAACTGGTTTTACCAGCACCAATGTTGCCTTCAATAGCTATGAAATTATAATTACTAAAACTAAATTTTTTCTTAGGATTCTTTAACCAAATATTTATAGGTTCAATTTTAGAATCATCGTTACATTCTTGAAGCAAATCACTAACCGACTTGTTTAACGTATAATGCTCTAAATCTTTTGCAATGTCATAAAGAGGTTGAAGCACAAATTTTCGCTTATGCAGTTCTGAATGAGGAATAACCAATGACTTATCGTTAATAACTTCATTATCGTAAAACAAGATGTCTAAATCAATTTCTCGAGATTCGTAAGTGTTAGATTTCTTTGAGACTCTTCCTAAATTGGTTTCTATTTGTTTAAGTGTTTTGAGGAGTTTTTTTGGTTTTAACTCAGTTTCTACTTTAATACAAGCATTAAAAAAATCATCACCATCAAACCCTAAAGCTGGTGTTTTATAGACTTTAGAAATCTTAGAAATAGCACCAACTTTCTTAAAAACAGCGTCAACAGCAGACTGCAAATATTCTAATTTGTTGCCTTTATTGCTTCCAAGTGCTATGTAAGTGGTTTTTGTTGGTGTCATGGAATTAGCAAATTAACTAAAAGTTATATTAATAGATTATCTTTACAAGAACAATTTATTAACCATTTTTATGCCTATTAAAGACAAAATTTTAGCACAGCGTATTTATCTTTTATTAGCAGGCTTGTTTATTACGTCTTTAGTGGTTTCTAATTTAATATTTCAAAAGTTTTTTTATTGGTATCCAATAGATGTTGAAATTTTTGGAAGTAAGCTTTTCGAAATTTCAGTAGGTATATTGCCTTATCCTATTACATTTTTAATTACAGATTTGATAAGTGAAATCTATGGCAAAAAACGAGCTAATGATATTGTGGTGATTGGGATTTTTGCATCCTTTTTTTCAATGTTAATCATATATGTTGCTAATGTTGTGCCAGCTACAACATGGTCGCCTGTAAAAGATGCCATGTTTACAAAAGTGTTTGGTAGTACAGCTATTGCTGTTTTTGCGAGTATGATGGCCTATTTATTAGCGCAGTTTGTAGATATTCAAATCTATCATTTTTGGAAACGTCTTACCAAAGGCAAGCATTTATGGTTGCGTAATAATTTTTCTACGTTTCTTTCACAATTTGTAGATACTGCTACTGTACTTATTTTACTTTGTAGCTTTGGTAAAATTGAATGGGATAAATTTTTGGGGTTATTGGCAGCAGGTTTTATATTTAAAGTGCTCATTGCAGCTTTAGATACACCATTTTTATATCTGGGAGTTTATTTATTTAGAAAACGATTCAACCTTAAAGTTAACGAAGAAATAGAATTAGTTTAAGAAAATACTTTTCAATAGATGTTCTGAGTAAAGTTGAAGTGTAATTTGTTACTAACGAACATTCAATTTTTGCTAAACCATTAAAATCTTCCTAAAGTTTATAGCTGGTACAACTATTCTTACCAAATTTGCGTATAATATATTAGAAGCTAGTTAAAAACTACACATATTTATCATGAAGAAAATTTTCAAAATTATAGGAATCCTTTTACTCATTTTTATTGCAATACTTATTGCAGTTCCTTTGGTGTTAGAATCTAAAATAGATACGATTGTTCAAAATTATGCTGATGAAAATTTAGATGCTGATTTTAGTTTTGATGATATAAGCCTTAGTCTTATTTCTAGTTTTCCTAAAGCAGAGGTTAGTGTAGAAAATCTTAAGATTACAAATAGAGCGCCATTTAAAGACGAAACCTTAGTTACTGCAAAAAATCTGTCTTTTGAAATGTCAATAGGTCAATTATTTAATGGATCTGATAAGCCTTTGGTGGTTAATGAGATTATTGCAGATGATATGCTTTTAACCTTAAAGACCAATACAAACGGTGTTACTAATTATGATATAATGAAAAGCAATGAAACAGAAGATGTTTCTGAAGACTCTGAAAGTACTTCCTCAGGTTTTAGTTTCGATATTGAAAATTACGAACTCAACAATAGTGCATTTACTTATATAGATGAAACTTCTCATACACAGTTTTACCTTACAGAAATAAACCATAACGGAAAAGGTGTTTTTTCTGGTGAAAAATCTGAATTAGACACCAATACAGAAGCTAGAGTAAGCATGTCTAAGGATAGTACAGAATATTTAAGCAATAATATTATTAAACTAGATGCTCTAATAGGTATGGATTTAGAACAAAATAAATATACCTTTCAAGAAAACAAAGCCTATATAAATGCTTTACCACTAGAGTTTGATGGTTTTGTGCAAATGGTTGAAGAAGGGCAAAAAATAGATATTAGCTTTAAAAATCCAGAATCATCGTTTAAAGATTTTTTAGCTGTTATACCAAAAGCTTATGCTAAGGATATTGCAGGAGTAACAACTACAGGGAACTTTACAATTAATGGTATTGTAAGAGGGTTAGTTTCTGAGGAAACCATTCCTACGTTAGATATTAATATGCAATCGGCTAACGCCTCGTTTAAATATCCAGATTTGCCTAAAAGCATCAGTGACATTATGATTGATGCTACCATAAAAAACACAACAGGTAATATAGATGATACTTATGTTGATTTAAATCAATTAGACTTTAAAATAGATAAAGATGTTTTTAAGTCTGAGGCTCATATAAAAAACCTAACAGGTAATATGTTGGTAAATACTAATTTAGACGGAGTTTTAAACTTAGCAAATATTACCAAGGCTTATCCTGTTGAATTAGAAAATCAATTAAGCGGTATTTTAAAAGGAAAATTAAGTACAGCTTTTGATATGAATGCTCTAGAGACTAATGCTTATCAACGTATTAAAAACAATGGTAGTCTTTCAGTTTCAGATTTTATATTTTCTTCAGAAGATATTGTTAATCCTATTCAGATTAATAAAGCCGATTTAACTTTTAAACCTGGTCTTGTAAGTCTTAATGATTTTAATGCGCAAACAGGGCAAAGTGATTTTTCTGCAACAGGAACCATAAATAATTTATTAGGTTTTCTTTTAAGCGATAAGAAATTACAAGGTGATTTTAAGGTTAATTCTAACAGGTTTGCTATTTCAGATTTTATGGTTGAAGATGAAACAGCTACCGAAACCTCAAATAAAACATCTTCTGATGAAGAATCTTTAAAAATTCCAGACTTTTTAGATTGCGCCATTTCTGCTAATGCTAAAACGGTAATTTACGATAACCTTAATCTTAAAAATGTAAAAGGGCAGTTGTTAATTAAAGATCAAAATGCTAAGCTTAGTAATATGACTACAGATGTATTTAATGGTCAATTAGGTATTTCTGGTAATGTTAATACCAAAGAAGCTAAGCCTAAATTTAATATGCAATTAGATATGAAACAGTTTGACATATCGCAATCTTTTAAAGATTTAGAGATGTTAAAAGCTTTAGCACCAATTGCAAAAGTGGTACAAGGAAAATTAAACTCTACTATTGCGGTTAATGGACTTTTAGATGAAAGTTTTTCACCAGATTTAGCGACCATTTCGGGTAATGCGCTTGCAGAAATTTTAACCTCTAATGTAGATGTTACCAAAAGTCCCTTATTATCTGGTTTAGATAGTAAGTTGGATTTTATTGACTTTAACCAATTACAAAAAGATATTAAAACCAAATTGAGTTTTGATAATGGTCAGGTTTCCGTAAAACCTTTCACTGTAAAATATAAAGATATACCTATTGAGGTTTCTGGGTCGCATAGTTTTAATAATACTATGAAGTATAGTGCAGTATTACAAGTGCCAGCAAAATATTTAGGAGGAGATGTTAATCGATTAATAGGGCAAATAAATGATGATGAGGTTAATAATATTGCGGTTCCTGTTACGGCTAATATTGATGGTACATTTTCCAGCCCTAAAATTACTACCGATTTAACAAGCGGAATTTCAAATTTAACACAACAGTTGGTAGAAATTCAAAAACAAAAAATGATTGGTAAAGGAAAAGATAAGATTAATGATCTACTAAGTGATGTTTTAGGCGGAAATACTAATTCGACTAAAACAGATTCAACAGGAAGTGCCAACAACACTAATGAAGATCCAAAAGATGTTATTAAAGAAAGCGTAGGTAATGTTTTGGGAAATCTTTTAGGTGGAAAAAAGAAAAAAAAGGCTAAAGACTCTACTAAAAAAGATTGATAAATACCGAAAACAAAACTTTTTTCTCTAAATTTTGTTAATTATTGCTCAATTGCTTGTTTTTCTAAATAATTAATTTATAATGTGGGTTCATAAATTTTAGAATACACACATGAGGCAACTGAAGATTACCAAACAGGTAACTAATAGAGAAGACAAATCCCTAGACAAGTATTTACAAGACATTAGCAAAATTCCATTAATTACTGCAGAAGAAGAGGTGGAATTAGCGCAACGTATTAGAAGAGGCGATCAAGTAGCGTTAGACAAATTAACAACGGCTAACTTAAGGTTTGTGGTTTCTGTAGCAAAACAATATCAGAACCAAGGCTTAAAACTTCCGGATTTAATTAATGAAGGAAATGCAGGTTTAGTAAAAGCAGCACAACGCTTTGATGAAACCAGAGGATTTAAATTTATATCTTATGCTGTTTGGTGGATTAGACAAGCTATATTACAAGCATTAGCTGAGCAATCTCGTATTGTACGTTTACCACTTAACAAAATAGGTACTATAAATAAGATTAATAAGACGTACTCGCATTTAGAGCAGGTACACCAAAGACCTCCAAATGCTGAGGAGATTGCAAGCGAATTAGATCTTAGTGCAAGAGAAGTAAAACAATCTTTAAAAAATTCTGGCCGTCATTTATCTATGGATGCACCTTTAAAAGATGGTGAAACTTTTAGTCTTTATGACGTTGTAAGCGAAAACGAATCGCCAAGACCAGATAGAGATTTAATGAAAGCATCTTTAAATACAGAGATAGAGCGCGCTTTAGAGACACTTACACAAAAAGAAAGTGATGTTATTCGTCTTAATTTTGGTATCGGAGATCAGCCACCTATGACATTAGAAGAGATAGGAAGTATGTACGATTTAACCAGGGAACGTGTACGACAAATAAGAGAAAAAGGAATAAGAAGATTACGACACGCAAGTAAGAGTAAAATTCTTAAAACTTATTTAGGATAAATATTTTTTATTTTCAAATAGTTAGCTTATATTTGCCGACCATTTGCAAGAATTAGATAATAAAAAACTAGCGATAGATGATTAAAATCGAAATTAAAGAGGGAGAGAATATTGAAAGAGCTCTTAAGCGTTATAAGCGTAAGCACAGAAATGTACAAATTATGCAAAACTTAAGAGAGTCTCGTTATTTCACTAAGCCATCTGTTAAGAGAAGAAGAGAAATTCAAAAGGCGCAATATATCCAAGGTTTAAGAGACGCAGAGAACGTCTAAGCTTAAACTTATTTTATAAAAAATTAAAAGAGTAACAAACGTTACTCTTTTTTTGCTCCCACTAACCACAAGTTGCTCTACCTAAATTTTTCGTTTTCAGCCTGTATTTTCATCAGCTTAATTGGGCAATCTTCGTAAAAATCTTCAAAAGTTTTATTGGTACTGTAATTATCTGTTAATACCTTATATACCATAATAACAACTAGAAATTGACCAATTACGGTTAAATAAAATACCCAGTTAAAAGGAAAGTTCATAGCGCACATTATAGTAATTGTTATTAATAATAATGTTGTGATAGTAATATAGAGAAAAGGAGATGTGTTTTTCATGGTTATTACTTTGTTTAAATATAGTAAACAAACATTGAACAAAATAAATTTTAACGAAAAGCTAACGTTCATGTAAGGAATTTTTTAAGTGTTCTACTAATGCCTTATGATTTTAATTTATTTAATCATAGGAATAATTGCATCTGTGTTGGGTGCTTTGCCTCTAGGAGCTTCTAATATTGCAGTGATTAACACGACAATAAAACAAAATGCTGTTCAAGCTTATAAAATAGCAATAACAGCTGGTATAGCAGAACTTGTGTTGTCGTATTATGCTTTGCATTGTAATATGACTGTAAAAGATTTTTTTAATGCTAACCAATGGATTCAAGTTCTTATAGCAATAATTTTATTAGGTGTTGGTGGCTTTCTGTTTTTTAGACCTACAAAAGTAAAGCCCAAAAACACCAAAAGCACTAATAGGTTGCTTAAGTCTAAATATGCAATAGGTTTTTTCTTAGGTTTATTAAATCCGCCTGTTTTAGTTTATTGGCTTGTGGTTTATGGAGTAATTAATAATAATGTTGTAATGCTGTCATTGCAATCATCGTTGTCTGTCTTATTCTTGTTTTTTATAGGAGTGTATATAGGTAAAATATTTACATTATATATTTATAGCAAGTTTAGTCTTGTTATAAAACAAAAATTTCAAAATATAAATACAATTATTAATAAGGTGACAGGTAGCCTTTTGTTTATGATTGGTTTAGTTAATGTTTTAAAATTTTATTTTCTCTAAACATTAATTTCTACTACTAAACCTTCGTTAGCTCTAACATTAAAAACAGTGTTGTCTTTAAAAATAAGATACTGACCTTTTATGCCTACAAGTTTTCCAGAATATTCAATTTGCTTTTTAATATTCAAGCTAGTAGGTTTTATAGGATACTGCTCAACAGGAAATTTTAAATGAGTTTCAGAATTATTCTCAATAAAATAGTCTTTGACGTCATCTGGTATAAACTGCTGTAAATTTTGTCTCCATTCTTTTAAATCCACATCTTCAATATCATTTTTTAGCATTTTTCTCCAATTGGTCTTGTCAGCCACATGGTCTTTTAAGGCAACTTCTGTAATACCAGCAAGATAACGGTTAGGGACTTCAACAATTTCAATGGCCTCGTGTGCTCCTTGGTCTATCCATCGTGTAGGTACTTGGGTTTTTCGTGTTACACCAACTTTAACATTGCTTGAGTTTGCCAAATACACAATATGAGGTTGTAACTGCACCTGCTTTTCGTATTCTAAATCTCTATCTTCTTTACCAAGATGAGCTGTGCTCAATTCTGGTCTCATAATCCATTCACCAGCTAAGGGTTTATCAAAAAAACAGCTTTTACAAAAGCCTTGTCTGTAAATGGTTTTGTCTAATCTGCAGCTTAGACATTGATGTCCAATAAGTTTAATTTTAAGTGTTTTATTTAGTAGTTGATTCATGTGAATAAAGTCATTTTCAAAGACTAAATAATACTGAATTGGTTCTAAAAACTCTGTTTGCATTTTAGTAAGAACACCTGTATAAATCATAAAGAAATTTAGTATTTTTATCAATTAAGCGATTTAGGTTAAAGACTAAAACAAGCTTAGATAAGATTTAAGAAATAAGCTAATTTAATAAATAATTAATCTCGCTTAGCGAATAAAGATAATTAATTAATCCATGCCAATTCCTATTGTAAATTCTATTGCTTCCTGGTTTTTAAAAAAACGATTTCACCAAATAGAATTGTTTTTAAAATATCCAAACGAAGTACAAAACGAATTACTATTTAGCCTATTAAAACTTGCAAAGGATACCGAAATAGGAAAGCAATACGACTTTGCTTCTATAAAAACATACAAAGAGTTTAATGAGCGTGTTCCTGTTATTAATTACGAAGCAGTACAACCTCAGATAGAGCGTTCTAGAAGTGGTGAACAAAATATTTTTTGGCCAAGACCCATAAAATGGTTTGCTAAGTCTAGTGGAACAACAGATTCTAAAAGTAAGTTTATACCAGTAAGTACAGAGTCTTTAGAAGATTGTCATTATGCTGCGAGTAAAGATTTACTATGCATGTATCTTAATAACAATGAAGATTCACAATTATTTACAGGGAAGAGTTTACGATTAGGCGGAAGTAAAGAACTTTATAAAGAAAACGGAACTGTTTTTGGTGACCTCAGTGCCATACTTATAGATAATATGCCGTTTTGGGCAGAGTTTAGTAGCACACCAAGCAGTAAAGTATCCTTAATGAGCGAATGGGAAACCAAAATGCAAGCCATAGTTGAAGAGACTATAGAAGAAAATGTTACAAGTTTGGCAGGTGTGCCATCGTGGATGTTGGTGCTACTAAATAATGTTTTAGATAAAACAGGGAAAAACAATCTTTTTGATATATGGCCAAACCTTGAGGTATATTTTCATGGCGGAGTAAGTTTTAATCCATATGTAGAACAATATAAAGCGATTTTACCTAAAAAAGATTTTAAGTATTACGAAATCTATAACGCTTCCGAAGGCTTTTTTGCCATACAAGATCAGAATTATTCAAGCGATTTGTTACTGATGCTAGATTATGGGATTTTCTACGAGTTCATTCCTATGGATACGCATGGTACCGAAACAGAAAAAGTGATTCCATTAAGTGAAGTAGAATTAGGAAAAAACTATGCTGTTGTAATTACTACTAATGCAGGGCTTTGGCGTTATAAAATCGGAGACACAATTCGTTTTGTGAGTTTGAATCCACATAGAATAAAAGTGTCTGGCAGAACTAAGCATCATATTAATGCTTTTGGAGAAGAACTAATTATCGAAAATGCTGAAGATGCGCTTAAAAAAGTTTGTAAAAGAACAGCTGCTGAAATTGTAGATTATACTGCCGCGCCAATATTTATGAAAGGCAAAGAAAAAGGTGCGCATGAGTGGGTTATTGAATTTAAAAAGCCACCAGAAGATATGTCTTATTTTGAAGAATTGTTTGATAATGCTCTAAAAGCATTAAATTCTGATTACGAAGCTAAGCGCTATAATAATATGACGCTTAATAAGCCAAAAATTCATTGTGCCAGAACCAACCTTTTTTATGATTGGCTAAAAGAAAATGATAAACTTGGAGGACAGCATAAAGTACCTCGTTTATCTAATTCTAGAGATTATATAGACGAATTATTACGTTTAAATAAGGCTTAAAAAAGTAAGAGGAGATATTTCAACGAAGAAAAAAGAGTTTTTTTAATAATTGTCGGAAAAAAGCGACGATTATCTAAAAAATATGACGATTTTTTAGTAATTATGTGCTTGATTAGTAATTTGCTATCGTAATTAATCCATAATCCCTACATTATGAAATCTACACTACATACGCTAGTGGTAGCGTTATTGTTTTGCACCTACAATTCATATAGTAAAACAGACCCAAAAAACAATTCTGATGGTACAAATAAGAGTGGTTATGCTTATGCCGTTAATATTTCTAAAATTAACTCTAAGTATTCTGAAATAGCTTGTACTACATTTAGAAATAAATTAGTCATTGTTTCTTCAAAGAAAATTGGCGGACTTGGTAATGGTATAGATCCAGCGACTAACCTTCCATATACTGATTTATTTTGTACAGATATAAAAGCCTATGGAGAGTTGTCTAGACCTTTATTGTTTAGCCGTATTTTAAATACTAAAGCTAATGAAGGTCAGGTTACTTTTTCACCAGATGAACATACTATATATTATACACGTAGTGAGCGTTCTAACTCTTTAAACTATAAATTATATAAAGCAGATTTAGAAAAAGATTCTTATGGTAATTGGGTTAATGAAGTGGAGCTATCTGTAAGTAACGATAATTATTCGGTTGAAAATCCTCACGTTTCTCAAGATGGAAAATACTTGTATTTTTCTTCAAACATGAAAGGCGGTTATGGTGGTTTTGATATCTATAAAGCTGAAATTTTTGAAGATGGTACTATAGGTGAACCAGAAAATTTAGGTGATATTGTTAATACTACCGAAGATGAAAAATATCCACATACTGCTAAAAACGGAAAAGAATTATTCTTCTCTTCTAAAGGTCATGATAGTGTAGGTGGATACGACATTTTTTTATCTAGAGTTATAAATTCTAAATATAAAACACCAAGAAATTTAGGGCTTTCTGTTAATTCAAAGAAAGATGAAGTAGGTTTTATTTTTATTGACGAAGAAAAGGGCGTGTTTTCTTCTAATAAAGGCAATAAGAATGATGCCTTTAATATGTACAGGTTTAAATCTAGAGAAATATACAATGAACTAAAGGGCATCGTTATTTCTGAAGAAGAAAAAATATTACCACACTCTATTGTAATTCTTTTAGATAGTGAAGGTAATGAGATAGAAAGGCAGATTACCAATAAAGATGCTACATATAGTTTTAAAATAAGACCTTATTTAGATTATCAGATTAAAGTTTTAAAAGACGGTTACGAAGACTATACGCTTAGTTTTGAATCTGAGGAAAAAAAGCTCAATGCTATACTTAAGTTATTAGCTAAATAATAAGGAATTTTTTTTGGTGTTTTAACGAAAAAAAGTGCATTAAAATTTCATACAACGAGATTTAAAACGACTTTAACCAAAATATAAAACAAATAGAGCTTACATTAAAACTTGGCTATATCTTAGCAGTAAATAAATGTGCTATTTATTACATCCTAATTAATATAAAATATTGCATGCAATATTATTAATCAATCCTAACAACTAAAAAAACCACAATTTCTAATATTGAAATTGTGGTTTCTTTTTTATTTGAAAGTTTTGAGTCTTTTAAGACACAGCCTTCAGTTTTTTTAGAGTTGATTTGTTTAACCTATTTTCAGCATAAGTTCTGGTGACATTAAGTTTTGTTTCGCCAGAGCCAGGCAAATCAAACATAGCTTCAGTTAAAATCTCTTCGCATAACGAGCGTAATCCACGAGCGCCAAGCTTATACTCTATAGCTTTTTCAACAATATAGTCTAATGCATCTTCGGTAATACTAAACTCAACTTCGTCCATAGCAAACAATTTTTTGTATTGTTTTATAATGGCATTTTTAGGTTCTGTTAAGATAGCTCTTAGTGTATTAGCATCTAAAGGATCCATGTGTGTTAATACTGGTAAACGACCAATTATTTCTGGTATAAGTCCAAAATCTTTTAGATCCTTTGGTATGATGTATTGTAAAATGTTATCATCGTCCACATTGTCATCTTTTATAGAGCTATAGCCTATAGCTTGCATATTAAGACGTTTAGTGATAACGCGTTCAATACCATCAAAAGCTCCACCAGCAATAAATAAGATGTGTTCTGTATTAACTTCTATAAACTTTTGGTCTGGGTGTTTACGACCACCTTTTGGTGGTACATTAACCACAGTGCCTTCTAATAACTTTAGTAAAGCTTGTTGTACACCTTCACCAGATACATCTCTAGTAATAGAAGGATTATCGCTCTTACGTGCAATTTTATCAATCTCATCTATAAACACAATACCACGTTGTGCTTTTTCAAGATTGTAGTCTGCTGCTTGTAAAAGACGAGTTAAAATACTCTCTACATCTTCACCTACATAACCTGCTTCTGTTAATACAGTAGCATCTACAATGGCTAAAGGCACGTTAAGCATTCTAGCAACAGTTTTTGCTAATAAGGTTTTACCTGTACCTGTTTGCCCAACCATAATGATGTTACTTTTTTGTATTTCAATATCATCATCAGAAGGTGGTTGTAGTAAACGCTTATAATGGTTGTAAACTGCAACAGACATAACACGTTTAGTGTATTCTTGCCCTATAATATATTCATCTAAAAAAGCCTTAATCTCTTTTGGTTTTCTTAGCATTAATTCTGCGCTAAGCTCAGCATTACCAGTTTGTTTAGATTCTTCTATAACAATGCCATGTGCTTGTTCTATACAACGATCACAGATATGAGCGTCTAAACCTGCAATTAATAAATTGGTCTCAGGCTTTTTTCTACCACAAAATGAACATTCTAATTCTTCTTTTGCCATTTTAAGTTTTTTTAAGTTCCTGCAATGCAGAAACCTCATTTAGTTTTAGGAAATTTTAGTCGTAAGAATTCGTGTAAGTTTACTTGCGTTCTAAAACTTCATCAATCATTCCGTATGCTAAAGCTTCATCAGACTTCATCCAGTAATCTCTATCTGAGTCTTTTTCTACTTCCTCATAAGATTTACCAGAATGACTAGAAATGATGTTGTAAAGCTCTTCTTTTACTTTTATTGTTTCTCGTACTGCAATTTCCATATCAGATACTTGTCCTTGAGTGCCACTCATTGGTTGGTGAATCATTACACGAGAGTGTTTTAATGCTGAACGCTTTCCTTTTTCGCCAGCACATAACAATACTGCTGCCATAGATGCTGCAATACCAGTACAAATAGTTGCAACGTCTGGTTTTACAAATTGCATTGTGTCGTAGATGCCTAAACCAGCATATACAGAGCCGCCAGGTGAGTTGATATAGATTTGAATATCTTTTGAAGCATCTGTGCTCTGTAAGAATAATAATTGGGCTTGAATAATATTAGCTACCTGATCATTGACTCCTGTGCCTAAAAATATAATACGATCCATCATTAATCGCGAAAAAACATCCATTGCAATTGCGTTTAATTGTCTTTCCTCAATAATATTTGGTGTTAGGTTGGTTGGGTACATGCTTCGCATTATTTTATCATAATACATGCTGTTTATACCTTGATCTTTTATAGCGAACTTTTCAAATTCTTTTCCGTAATTCATTTAAACTGTATTCTTTTTATTAATGAAAATTCTAGTTATGAGATCCTAAAACAACACTTTGATATTTAGGCTATGTTTAGCATGGCTAAGCTCAGTGTGTCAATTCAGGATAACACGTAATTTTATGCAAAATTTAGTGCCAAAAAAGGCGTAAAACTTTTTTGGTTTTACGCCTTAAAGATACTAATTTTTAGATTCCTGTTTGCACAGGAATGACAATTTAAGGTTTTAAGGCAAAAGCCTTAATATGTTTTTAAATACTAACTGTAGAATTCTTTAACAAAATCATCATAAGTGATTTCTTTTGTTTTAAGATTTGCTTCAGTTTTATATAGGTTTAATAATTTTTGGCTCATTAGCTGTTCAGAGATGCGTTTTACTTCATCTTGGTTAGACATTATACGAGCAGCGATGTCTTCTAATTCCTTTTCAGTTGGATTCATTTGTCCAAATTGTGCCATTTGACCTTTAATCATGTCCATGGCAAAAGATTTTAATTCTTCAAACTGAACTTGTAACTCATGCTCGGCAATTAATTTACCTTCAATTAATTGGTAACGCATGCTTTTTTCAGATTTTTCATATTCTTCTTTAGCTTGCTCTTCTGTCATTGGTTCTTCACCGGCAGTTTGCATCCATTTTTGAAGAAACTCAGCAGGTAAATCAAACTTTGTGTTTTCTACTAAATATTCAGTAACATCATTTAACAATTTTTGATCGCCTTGTTGTGCAAATTGTTTTTCAGAATCTTCTTTAATTTTGTCTTTTAACTCAGTAACTGAAGTTACTGCTTTTGGTCCAAAAAGCTTATCGAATAATTCCTGATCTAAATCAGCAAGTTCTCTCTCGTTAATTTCAGTAACTTCAAAAGTAACCTCTATTGCTAATCCGTGAGCGTCATCGTGAGGTACTTTTAAAAAGTTCATTAAATCGTGGTCGTCATTAAATAAACCTTTAGTTTTTAATGAAATAACATCACCAACCTTAGCGCCAATAAATTTCTTAGGATTTGTTTTTCCTTTTAATTTATCTAATGTAATTGTTGCAACATTGTCAATAGCGTTTTCCTCATTAGTAAACTTACCTGTAACTTCAGAATTTTCGGCTATTTCAGTTTGAGATACTAATTTTCCGTATTGCTTTTGGATATGCTCAACCTGATTGTCAATCATTTTATCGTCAGCAACAATGTTGTAGTGAGTGATTGCTTTTTTTCCTTTTAGTTTAACATCAAATTCTGGTGCTAAACCTAATTCAAATTCAAAAGAAAATGTATCAGCATCCCAATCTAAATCATCTTGAGGTTTTGGTAATGGGTTACCTAATACGTCTAGTTTTTCTTCAACTAAATATTTGCCTAAAGCATCTTGCAATAGCTTATTTACTTCATCTACCAATACAGCTTTACCATATTGCTTCTTAACCATTCCCATAGGTACATGCCCTTTTCTAAAACCAGGAATGTTTGCAGACTTACGGTAATCTGTTAAGATCTTCTCTACTTTATCGCTGTAATCTTCTTTAGCGATATCTACTTTTACAACCGCATTTAATGCATCGATGTTTTCTCTTGTAATATTCATTATGCTTTAGTAACTAAAATTGGGCTGCAAAAGTACAATATTTTTCGCAACCCAACAATAGTTTTAAAGCTTTGACTTTTAGCTACTTTTTATCTGTTTTTAGGAATGAATGTAGTAATGATTGCAAGATGGATAATAAAATGCTAAATAGAATGGCTGTGCCAATACCATTTACCATAAAACCATCTATAAGTTTGTCGGCCAACAGTATAATGATTGCGTTAATAATAAATAGAAATAAGCCAAGTGTTAAAATAGTAGCAGGTAAGGTTAAAATAATAAGTATTGGTTTTACTAATACATTAAGAATTGAAATTACGACTGCAACTAATAATGAAGTAGCATAATTATCTACATGTACTCCGTTTAATATTTCTGCTAAAATGAATACTGCTAGAGCGTTTAGTAAAAACTTTAGGATGGGATTCATGTTTTTATTTTCAAGATATGAAATTTATCACAGCTTCATAAAAATCCTTTGGGTTTTCGGCATGTAACCAATGTCCAGAATTGGCAATAGTTACAATACGCGAATTTGAAAAATGACGATAAATAATGGCTTCGTCTTGTACTCCTATATATTCTGAACGATCACCTCTAAGAAAAAGCGTGTCTTTTTGAAATGTTGCATGAGCTGGTAAAGCTTCTCCAACTTCTGAGACATTGTCTTTGAGTGATGGTAAATTTATACGTAATCCTAATTGACCTTTTTCTACCCAGTACAGGTTTTTTAGTAAAAACATACGTGTACCAATATCATTAACATAATTACTTAAAGCTTTATCGGCTTCGCCTCTGGTTTTAATTTGAGTGAAATCTAAGCTATTGAGTCCTTCTAAAATAGTGTCGTGATGAATAGGGTAATAACGTGGAGAAATGTCTGCAACCAAAAGTTTTTGAACTAGCTCTGGATATTTTGTAGCAAACAACATGGCTGTTTTTCCTCCCATAGAATGTCCTAATAAAATGATATCTTCTAGGTTGTGTTTGTCGCAATAGTTTTTTAGATCCTCTGTCATTAGCTCATAATCAAAATCGTGAGCATGAAAACTACGACCATGATTGCGTTGGTCTACTAAATGTACTTGGTAATTAGATTCAGAGAATTGTCTGGCTAAGGTTTTCCAATTATCTCCCATACCTAAAAAGCCATGCAAAATAATAAATGGTTTTCCTTCTCCTATAATGTTAGAGTGTAAGATCATTTTAGTTTTTCTAAATACATTTTTATAACATTTTCAGCACCCAAGTATAGGCTTTCTGAAATTAACGCATGTCCTATAGATACTTCTAAAAGCCCAGATATATTGTCTTTAAAGTACTTAATGTTGTCTAATGATAAATCATGTCCTGCATTAACGCCAAGGTTTAATGTATTGGCTAAATTAGCACAATCTGCATAAGGTTTTATAGCATCTTTGTTGCCTAATTTATACTCATGTGCAAAAGCTTCTGTGTATAATTCAATTCTGTCGGTTCCTGTAGCTTTAGCTCCTTCTATTTGGTTTAAATCTGGGTCAACAAAAATAGATGTACGAATGCCATTGTCTTTAAATTCTTTAATTACGTCAACCAAAAAATCTTTATGCTTAATTGTGTCCCAACCTGCGTTAGAGGTGATGGCATCTTCAGCGTCTGGTACCAAAGTAACCTGAGTTGGTTTTATCTCTAAAACCATGTCTATAAATTTTGGAATTGGGTTGCCTTCTATGTTGTACTCAGTATATACTTCTGGTTTTAAGTCGTAAGCATCTTGGTAACGAATATGTCTTTCGTCTGGTCTTGGATGAATAGTTATGCCTTCTGCTCCAAAACGTTGCGCGTCTTTTGCAAACTGAACTACATTTGGTAGATCTCCGCCACGACTATTTCTTAACGTTGCAATCTTATTTATGTTAACACTTAATTTTGCCATTTTATTCAATTTTGAAACACAAAAATACAGAACTCATCTTGGGTTTTTATGGTTATTTTTGATTAATTTGCAAGATATAGAAGCTCATAATATGCAGTTACAGAATTTCGTAATAAATGATATAAAGCCACTAGGGATCGCAGATAAAATAGGTGATTTGCAATTGTTATTTAATCAGTTGACATATTCACATATTCCTATTCAAAATGAGGGAATATATATGGGTTGCATTTCTGAAACAGATGCACATTGTTTTGATAGTGCAAAGCCTATTAGTGAATATAATTATACCATTGAAGGGTTTTTTGTTAGATCTACAACCAACTGGTTAGATGTGCTTGAAGCGTTTGCTTTAAATGATTCTAATATAATGCCAGTGTTAGATGAAAATAATAAGTACATAGGTTATTATGAACTTAATGATATTATACATTTATTTAATGAAACTCCGTTTTTTTCAGAGCCAGGAGGAATTTTAATTGTAGAAAAAGGTATACATGATTATTCGTTTAGTGAAATAAGTCAAATAGTAGAAACGAATGATGCTAAATTATTGGGAGCATTTATTTCTAAAATGAGTAGTGATTTAGCACAAATTACGATTAAAATTGGTAACTCAAGTTTAAATGATATTATTCAAACTTTTAGGCGTTATAGCTATAATGTAGTTTCTGGCCACGAAGAAGATTCATATATCGAAAGTTTAAAGGAACGTTCGCAATATCTCGATAAATATCTAAATATGTAATGATGAAGATAGCTGTTTATGGTCAGAATTATGCCAAAGAATCTTCACAAAAAGCCTTTGAAATTCTTAAAGAAGTTCTTTTTAAGCATAACGTTGAGGTATTTGTAGAGGAAGCTTTTTTTAAGCAACAAGATGACGTTTGTCAAGAAGAAGATACGATTAATACTTTTACAGAGTTAGATAAAAGTTATGACTTATTGATAAGTATAGGTGGTGATGGTACTATATTAAGAGCTATAACTTACGTAAGAGACTTAGCTATTCCTATAGTAGGTATTAATACAGGTAGGCTAGGGTTTTTAGCAACTATTCAAACAGATGAAATTGAGGTGTCGCTTTCCGAAATTTTTAAGGGTGACTATAAAATCTCTGAACGTTCTTTGTTGAGTGTGTCAACGACACCTACTAATAATAGTGTAGCAGAAACAAATTTTGCACTTAATGAGATTGCATTGAGTAGAAAAAACACCACATCTATGATAACTGTAGAAACCCATCTCAATGACGAGTATCTTACATCGTATTGGGCAGATGGTCTTATTCTCTCAACACCAACAGGTTCTACAGGATATTCTTTAAGTTGTGGAGGGCCAGTAATAACTCCTGAGGCAAATAGTTTTGTGTTAACACCAATTGCGCCTCATAATTTAAGCGCACGTCCTTTGGTAATACCAGATAATACGGTTGTTACTTTTAGAGTTAATGGTAGAGAAGATCAGTTTTTAATGTCTTTAGATTCTAGGATTGTTACACTCGCAAATACAACAACTGTTGCTGTTAAAAAAGCAGATTTTACTATTAAGTTAGTTGAGCGTTTAGATGAAACCTTTTTAGAGACCCTTAGGAAAAAATTACTTTGGGGAGAAGATCGCCGAAATTAAATTAGTTAGCTGTTAAAAATAGATTATTGGTTGAGGTTTTTTGATAGATTGTAATTAGTTTTCATGTACTTTAAGTTTCAAATTCTTCTTTGTTCGTTTTTGTGTTCAACTTTCTAAATTATACAATAAATGTAGATAAAAACTGTTTATCTGTAAAGACATTTAGTGTCAAATTATTATAGGCTAATCATAATTGTTATATTTGCAAACTTTGAAAGATTTATGAGGTACTTATTCCTGGTTTTTATAAGTATGTGCTTCCTGCAGAAAACAGATGCCCAAATCTATGAGATTGGTGTGTTTGTTGGTGGAAGTAATTTTATTGGTGATGTTGGTGCTACCAATTATATCTCACCAAATCAAGCTGCTTTTGGAGCTATGTTTAAGTGGAATAGAAGTCCTAGGCATTCGTTTAGAGCTTCAATTATTTTTTCAGATTTAGAAGGTATAGATGGGAAATCGGATGACCCAAGACGTGTGCAAAGAGGTTATAGTTTTAATAATAGTATTTTAGAAATATCCGCTGGAATGGAATTTACGTTCTGGGAATTTGATTTACATACAAGTGGTATACAAGGAACACCATATTTGTATTCAGGTATATCTCTTGCAAAACATGATAATTATTACTTCGCACAAAGCGGACATTATACATCAGAAGGCACAAGTAGTTGGGCTTATGGTATTCCAATGGTGTTGGGATATAAAACCAACATCAGTAATCATTTAGTGTTGGCTGCAGAAATAGGTGCGCGTTACACCTTTTCAGATGAGTTAGATGGAAGCGTGCCAGATAGTGAGCAAAGAGAACAACTTAGTTTCGGAAATACAAATAGCAATGATTGGTATGTGTTTTCAGGAATTACATTAACTTACACCTTCGGGAGAAGGCCTTGTTATTGCAATTTTTAAATGAATCTAAAAGAACAAATAAACTTAGAAAAACTTCCCAACCATTTAGCAATTATAATGGATGGTAACGGTCGCTGGGCAAAACAACAAGGCTTAATGCGTGTCATTGGTCATGAAAACGGAACCAAATCTGTGAGACAGGTTGTTGAAGCTAGTGCAGAATTAGGCATAAAAAACTTAACACTCTATGCATTTTCTACTGAAAATTGGAATAGACCAAAAATAGAGGTGCAAACATTAATGAAGCTTTTGGTTAAATCTCTAAAGAAAGAGATAAAGACACTGCAAGACAATAACATAAAGTTATCAGCTATAGGTTGTCTTAATGATTTGCCTAAAAAAGCACATAGCGAGCTATTAGATGTTATAGAAAAAACAAAAAATAATACTAATATGACATTAACCTTAGCGTTAAGCTACGGATCTCGTGAAGAAATTGTTAATGTTATTAAGGAATTATCAGTTAAAGTTAAAAATAATATAATTTCTCCTGAAAGTATTGATGAATCCATTATAAATAAGCATCTTTACACGCAAAATTTACCAGATGTAGACCTGCTAATTCGCACAAGCGGTGAGCAAAGAATCAGTAATTTTTTATTATGGCAAATTGCCTATGCAGAATTATATTTTACAGATATTTTATGGCCAGATTTTACAAAAGAAAATCTGTACGAATCACTCATAAATTATCAAAATAGAGAACGAAGATTTGGAAAAACAAGCGAACAACTTACCTCATAAAGAAGCACTAAACACTTTTACTAAGCTTATTATCTGTGTGGCATTATTTATTACAATGCCATTCATTGGTAATGCTCAAATTAAAGACGGAGCAAAATATTTAATTAAAGAGATAGTAGTAACAGGAAATACCAATTTTAGTCCGCAAACCATTATCGCTTACTCTAAGCTTAGAAAGGATGAGGAGATACAAGTAGGTGGAGAGAAAATTGCTAATGCAGTTAAAACCCTATGGAAATCTAATCTTTTTAGTAATATAGATATTTTTATCACTAATATAGAAGGTAATACGGCAAATTTAGAAATTCGTCTTATTGATTTGCCTGAGCTTAAAGATGTAACCATTAATGGTATTAAGAAAGGTAAAAAAGAAGAAATTATTAAAGAGAATAAACTTCAATCTGGTGTAAAGGTTACAGAGAATCTTATTGCTACTACCAGAAGTTATCTTACCAACAAATACAAAAAGAAAGGTTTTCTAAACACTAAAGTGAAAATTGTTACCACAGAGGTAATTGATTCTGTTGAAAAAGAACGCGTTAATATGCGTGTTAATATAGATAGAGGAGAAAAGGTTAAGGTTAAGAATATTAATTTTATAGGTAACGAAAAACTTAAGGATAAGAAACTTCGTAAAGCAATGAAGAATACGAAGAAGAGAAGTCTTAGTCCACTGAGAATTTTCAAGCGTTCAAAATATATAGAAGAAAATTTTAGAGAAGATTTAGTTAGCATTGTAGATAAATATAAAGAAAAAGGATACAGAGATGCTAGGATTATTTCAGACTCAATTATTTACAATAACGATAAGACAATTAGTTTAGATATTAAACTAGAAGAAGGGGAAAAATATATATTCGGTAAAATTGAATTTATAGGAAACACGGTTTATAGTGATAGGCAACTTGCGTCATTATTAGGTATTAAAGAAGGCGATACATATAATGGTGTTGAATTAAGAGAGCGTATAGATGATCCTAATAATCCTGATGCTGTCAGTATAGCAAATGCATATCAAAACAGTGGTTATATGTTTTCTACAATAAACCCTGTTGAAGTAAGCGCTGAAGGTAATGTTATTGATATGGAAATTCGTATTTCCGAAGGTAAACCTGCCTACTACAATAATGTAACAGTAGTTGGTAATGATGTTACAAATGATCATGTCATTTATAGAGAAATTAGAACCCGTCCAGGTGAACTTTACAGTAAATCTCAAATCATTAGAACTTTAAGAGAATTAGGGCAGTTAGGTTTCTTTGATGCGCAACAACTAGTGCCAAATATTAAAAACCCAAATCCAGTAGATGGTACATTAGATATTGAGTATGAAGTGGTAGAGCAAGGTTCTAGCCAGATACAACTGCAAGGTGGTTATGGTGGTGGTGGTTTTATAGGTACCTTAGGATTATCGTTTAATAACTTTGCAATTAAAGATATTTTTAAGAAAGAAGCATATAAGCCTGTACCAAGAGGTGATGGTCAGAGTTTAGCATTAAGACTGCAAGCAAGCCAGTTTTTCCAAACGTATAGTTTTTCATTTAGTGAACCTTGGTTAGGTGGAAAAAAACCATTTCAATTATCAACATCATTATCATACTCGAGACAATTTTTATTTGATTCACAAACCCGTAGAGCAGATAGAGATAGGAGGTTTAATATTCTTGGGATAACAGTAGGTGTGTCTACAAGGTTAAGAGAACCAGATGATTATTTTTTATTGTCCCAATCAATAAGTTATCAAAATTATGATTTAAATAATTATAATACAGGTTTGTTTACTTTTGGCGATGGTAGTGCAAATAACTTATCTTATACCATTGGGTTAAGTAGAAATAATTTATATACAGACCCTATCTTTCCAACAGGAGGTTCAAATTTTTCGGTATCAGCAAAGTTTTCTTTCCCTTATTCTTTAGTTAATGGGGTGGATTATAAAGCTCTAAAAGAAGAGAGAGATACTTTAGATCCAGATAATGCAGACGATATTGTTCGAATAGGTGAAATAGACCAAGAACGTTTTAAATGGTTAGAATTTTATAAAATAAAATTTAAAGCAGATTGGTACACAGCATTAACAAAAAAGTTAGTTCTTAGGCCTAGTTTAGAGTTTGGTTTCCTAGGGGCTTATAATAATGATAGAGGTGTAATTCCGTTTGAACGTTTCTTTGTAGGAGGTGATGGACTCGGAAACTTTGCTTTAGACGGAAGAGAAATAATTCAGCTTCGAGGTTACCCTAATCAGTCATTGTCTACCTCAGATGGTGGATCTATATATAATAAATTTTCTCTAGAACTACGCCATGCTATTACTTTAGGAGCCCAAGCAAAAATATATGCTCTTGCCTTTTTAGAAGGAGGTCAGTCTGTTAATAGCTTTAGAGATTTTAACCCTTTTGACGTGCATAGATCAGCAGGTGTAGGTTTAAGAGTGTTCATGCCAGCCTTTGGTTTATTGGGGATAGATTTGGGTCATGCCTTTGATGATTTACCCAACGGTAATTCTCCAAGAAAATGGGAAACACACTTCATAATTGGACAACAATTTTAAGTTTGGCACGATATTTTCAAACTGCTAAATAAGTATTTCATTATGGTGTTAAAATTTTTAAGAATATATTTCGTTAAATTTGAAGATTAGTAACACTAATAAACACGACAAAATATTGTTTAACCATAAACAAGTCTAAAAACACAAACAATCATGATGAAATTTAAAGTTCTTTTTTTATTGGCAATAATAGGTCTAATGAGCTTTAGTGTTAATGCACAACGTGGTGTTAGAATAGGCTATATTGATACCGAATATATTTTACAAAATGTACCAGAATATCAACAAGCTTCTACACAATTAGATAAAAAAGTTTT
The DNA here is from genome assembly GCF_025210595.1 of Winogradskyella sp. GTDB lineage: Bacteria > Bacteroidota > Bacteroidia > Flavobacteriales > Flavobacteriaceae > Winogradskyella. Next base: position 50,444 of record NZ_JAOARH010000031.1, on the reverse strand, counting down.
ACAATGGAAATCTGAGATAGAAAAAAAACTCAATACCATTGAGCAAAAGAAAAAAGAGCTAGAAAATGAAAGTGTGCTTTTAACAAAGGAGTTGTACGAAGAGCGCATGGAAGATATTTCTTTTGAAGAAGCTGAAATTTTAGATTATCAACAAAAGCGTTTTGGACCTAATGGTGATTTAATAATACAAAAGCGTCAATTAATAGAGCCAGTACAAGATCAGATTTTTGCAGCTGTTCAACAAATAGCCGAAACAAAAAAGTTTGATTTTGTTTTCGATAAGTCAGCTGATGTTGTTATGCTTTATTCTGCTGAGCGTTACGATATTAGTGAACAAGTTTTAAGAACGATAACAAGGACATCTAAGCGTAGCCAAGCTAAAAGTAAAAAAGAGCGCAAAGCTTTAGAGGAAGAGGAAGTTGTACCAGTAGTTAGTGAGGAAAAAGACGAAAGACAAAAAGCCCTAGAAGAACGTAAAGCAGCAAGAGAAGCAGAATTAGCAGCAAAACGTGCAGAGCGAGAAAAAGCTTTAGAGGCTAGAAGAGCAAAGCAAGACTCAATTAGAGCTGCTAAAAAAAGAGAGGCAGATGAGCGTAGGCAAAAAGTTTTAGACGCAAGAAACAACAATGCAGATGAGGATAAAACTACTGTAAAAGAAAGCCAAGCAAAAGAAAGTACGTCTAAGGTGAAAGACAGTACATCTAAAGCAAAACCTACTGTTAAAGGAAAAAGTAATGTAAAGTCAGACAGCACAAAAGCAAAGTCAACTATAGAAAAAGATACTTTAGGCACAAAAAAGCAGCCTACTGTTGCAGAAATAAAAGCGAGAGATAGAGCAAAAAGAAAAAAGGCTCTTGAAGCAAGAAAGAATAAAATATTAGAACAAAGAAAAAAAGCTCGAGAAGAGCGTGAGAAACAATTAAAACGAAGAGATTCTATAGCAAAAGCTAAGAAAAACGAAGAGGAAAATAATTAACAATTTATAACACACAAATACAATTTAGAAAAATGAAGAATTTAAAAACACTATTAGTTGCATTAGCACTTTTTGTAGGCGCATCTACTTTTGTAACCGCACAAAGTAAAATTGCACATATTAATAAGCAGGAATTAATAAAGGCTATGCCAGCATATAAAACTGCACAAACTGAAATCGAGCAACTTGGAAAAACATATGAAGCTCAATTTCAAGATTCTTTAAAAGAGTTAGAGAATAAGTTAAAACAATACGATGCTGAAGCACCTCAACAAACACAAGAAGAGAACCAAAAGCGTATGCAAGAGGTTGAAGGTATGAAACAAAGTATTGGACAATACCAACAAAAAATGAATCAAGATTTACAGAAAAAAGAGTTTGATTTGTTAAAGCCAATAGTAGAAGAAGCAGATGCAGCTATTAAAGCAGTTGCAAAAGCACAAGGTTTTCAGTATGTTTTAGATTCTGGTATGTTAATCATGGCTGAAGGTAAAGACCTTATGATAGACGTTAAAGCACATTTAAAAATATAATTACAAACAAAATAAGTTTTTTAGAAAGTCGCTTTGTTAAAAGCGACTTTTTATTTTTGTAATATAGCATAAAGATAAAATCTCGATTATCGGGTGAGTAACAAACCAATAGGCATATTCGATTCTGGTGTAGGTGGTACATCAATTTTTAAGGAAATACATATGTTATTGCCTAAAGAAAATTGTATCTATTTAGCAGATAGTAAAAACGCACCTTATGGCAATAAATCAGAGAAAGAGATACAAGAGCTTTGTATTAAAAATACCGAATTATTACTTAGTAAAGGTTGCAAACTTATAGTGGTAGCTTGTAATACTGCTACAACAAATGCGATTACTTATTTAAGGGAGAATTATAACAGTTCATTTATAGGAATAGAACCAGCAATAAAGCCAGCAGCACTTAGTACCAAAACTAAAGCCATAGGTATATTAGCTACCAAAGGAACACTAAGCAGTCAATTGTTTCATAAAACATCAGATATTTACGCTAATGGTGTTAAGGTTATAGAGCAAATAGGAGAAGGCATAGTACCCTTAATTGAATCAGGTAAATTATATTCTGAAGAGATGAAGAATTTACTAGAATTATACTTAAAACCAATGCTAGATAAAAATATAGATTATCTAGTTTTAGGCTGTACGCATTATCCTTATCTCATACCTGTGCTCACAGAATTGTTACCTAAAAAAGTGAAAATTATAGATTCAGGATTAGCAGTAGCCAAACAGACCAAAGCTATTCTTTTAAAAAGCAATTTGTTGAATAATGAAACAAAAGTTCCTTCTATAAAATTATATTCTAATGGGAATCTAGAAGTCTTAAATTCCATATTAAAACATCAATTTAAAACAGAATATTTAGATTTTTAATAAAACTTATTCCTTAAACCAACCAGAGTATTTTACATAGTTATTTGCGATCCTATCAATTTCACCCGAAATTAATTCTTTACTTATATCCTTAACTTTTTTAGCAGGTACACCTGCATAAATGCTTCCAGATTCTACAACTGTATTTTTAGTGACTACTGCTCCAGCAGCAATAATACTATTGCTTTCTATAACACAGTCATCCATAACGATACTTCCCATCCCAATAAGTACATTATCGTGTATGGTACAGCCATGTACAATAGCGTTATGACCAATGGATACATTATTTCCTATAGTAGTTGGTGATTTTTGGTATGTAGCATGTATAACAGCTCCGTCTTGTACATTAACTTTATCACCCATTTTTATAAAGTGAACGTCTCCTCTAATGACTGCATTAAACCAAACGCTACATTGGTTTCCCATAGTAACTTCGCCAACAATTGTTGCATTATCTGCAATAAAGCAATCTTCAGGAATTTGCGGATCTATATTTCTAACAGGTTTTATTATTGGCATATTTAGTTGTTGTTTTATAATAATGCAATTTAAGGATTAAGAAAAACCTTATCAAGTAATTGTAGAAGAAAAGCCTTCTCTTTGGGAAGATTTAGATGGGCTTTTTCAGTTTGCTAAAAACATCCCAGATAACTACACCACAACTCACAGAAATGTTCAAAGAATGTTTAGTGCCAAATTGAGGTATTTCAATTACACTGTCACTTAGATTAACCACATCTTGAGAAACACCTTTTACTTCGTTGCCAAATACAAAAGCATATTTTGTATTAGGAGATGGTTTAAAATTATTTAGCATAGTTGCATTTTCTGCTTGTTCAATAGAGCATACTTTTACCGCATTAGCTTTTAGTTTTTTAATAACACTTAGTGTGTTTTCGTGGTATTCCCAATCTACAGTTTCTGTGCTGCCAAGTGCTGTTTTTCTTATGTCATTATGAGGTGGTTGAGCAGTAATGCCACACAGATATATTTTCTCAATTAAAAAGGCGTCACTTGTTCTAAATACAGAGCCAATATTATTTAGGCTACGGATATTATCTAAAACTATAATAATAGGTGTTTTTTTAGCTTGCTTAAATTCAGTAACTTCAAGTCTGTCTAATTCGCTATTTTTTAATTTTCTACTCATTTATCTTATTCCTGCTCAGATAGGAGTCTTATGTTTTAGGTTTTTTACTTAGTTCAGAATAATAATTTATTATTGTTGAAATCTATATCTAATTGTAAATAACTTATGCTCAAATGACTTTATATAACAAGGCTATTTAACTAAATTAGCAATCTTACAATTCCGATAACCATCGGGCAAAAATAAACAAATCTCTTGGTAAAAAAGGCAAAAAAAGAAACACCATTAATGAAGCAATACAATGCTATTAAGGCAAAATATCCTGATGCTTTGTTGTTGTTTAGAGTAGGCGATTTCTACGAAACTTTTGGAAGTGATGCTGTTAAAACAGCTAAAATTTTAGATATAGTTTTAACTAAGCGAGGTGCAGGTAGTGAGAGCGAAACAGAACTTGCTGGTTTTCCGCATCATTCTTTAAATACCTATTTACCAAAACTTGTTAGAGCAGGTGAGCGTGTTGCAATCTGCGATCAGTTAGAAGATCCTAAGCAAACTAAAAAAATTGTAAAGCGTGGTGTTACAGAATTAGTAACTCCTGGCGTGGCTTTAAATGATGATATTCTTCATTCAAAATCTAATAATTTTTTAGCAGCTGTTCATTTTGATAAAAAGTATATAGGTATTTCATTTTTAGATATTTCTACAGGTGAGTTTTTAACCTCGCAAGGTGATGCCGATTATATAGATAAATTACTTCAAAATTTTAACCCAAGTGAAGTATTAATTTCTAAAAAAAGTAGAAAGGAATTTAACCAAACCTTTGGCGAAGATTTCCATACATTTTATTTAGAAGATTGGGTGTTTCAGGCAGATTATGCTAATGAAACGTTGACCAAGCATTTTAATACAAAGACCTTAAAAGGGTTTGGAGTAAATGAGTTGTATGAAGGTATCATAGCTTCTGGAGTTGTGCTTCATTATTTAAGCGAAACCAGACACAATAAGCTAGAACATATTGCTACAATCTCTAGAATTGCTACAGATGATTACGTGTGGATGGATAAGTTTACCATTAGAAATCTTGAGTTATATCATTCTACAAATGCAAATGCAGTTACGCTTATAAACGTCATTGATAAGACCATTTCTGCTATGGGAGGCAGAACATTAAAAAGATGGTTGGCACTACCTTTAAAGCAAGCTGATAAAATAAAACAACGTCACCAAGTCGTTCAGTTTTTATTAGATAATAATTCTGTTCTTCAAAAGATCCAAGGTCAGATAAAGCATATTGGTGATATTGAACGTTTAATATCTAAAATTGCAACTACTAAAGTAAGTCCGCGAGAGGTCATTCAGCTTAAAAATTCATTAGAGGCTATTGTGCCAATAAAATCAGTAGCAGAGTCTTGTAATAATGAAGCTTTAAAGATTATTGGTGAAAACCTTAATAATTGTGATGTGCTAAGAACTAAGATAAAGCAAACACTTAACGAAGAGGCTCCTGTAAATGTTCTTAAAGGAAATACAATAGCTGAAGGGTTTTCAATAGAATTAGATGAGCTTAGAGGTTTGTCTAAATCTGGTAAAGACTATTTAGATAGTATGCTTCAGCGAGAGAGTGAGCGTACAGGTATTCCGTCTTTAAAAATTGCTTCAAATAATGTGTTTGGTTATTATATTGAAGTACGAAATACACACAAGGATAAGGTGCCGGAAGAATGGGTTAGAAAGCAAACTTTAGTAAGTGCAGAACGCTATATTACAGAAGAGTTAAAAGAGTACGAAGCCAAAATTCTTGGAGCAGAAGAGCGTATTTTAGCTATAGAACAGCAGTTATTTACCGAATTGGTGAATTGGATGCATCAATTCATAATTCAGGTGCAACAAAATGCCCATTTAATAGGTCAGTTAGATTGTTTGTGTGGATTTGCAAGTCTAGCAAAATCTAATAAATATAATTATCCTCAGATTGATGATAGCTTTGATTTAGATATAAAAGATGGTCGTCATCCTGTTATAGAAAAACAGTTACCTATAGGAGAACCTTATATTGCTAATGATGTATATCTCAATAGAGACTCTCAGCAAATGATTATGATTACAGGACCAAACATGTCTGGTAAATCGGCAATTTTAAGGCAAACCGCTTTAATTGTATTATTAGCACAGATAGGAAGTTTTGTGCCTGCAAAAGAGGCTAGGATTGGTTTAGTAGATAAAATATTTACACGTGTAGGTGCAAGTGATAATATTTCTATGGGAGAATCTACTTTTATGGTAGAAATGAATGAGACAGCTTCAATTCTTAATAATATTTCAAACCGCAGTTTAGTATTATTAGATGAAATAGGACGTGGTACAAGTACTTATGATGGTATTTCTATAGCTTGGGCTATTAGTGAATATTTACATGAGCATCCTACAAGACCGAAAACACTTTTTGCGACTCATTATCATGAGCTCAATGAGATGACTGAGACTTTTACGAGAATTAAGAATTTTAATGTTGCTGTTAAAGAATTAAAAGATAATGTACTTTTTGTTCGTAAACTTGTAGAAGGTGGTAGTGAGCATAGTTTTGGGATACATGTAGCAAAAATGGCTGGTATGCCACAACAGGTTATAAGACGTGCCAATAAAATTTTATCGAAGCTTGAAAAATCTCATTCTAGTGAAGAATTAACAGATAAAGTAAAGTCTATAAAAGATGATATGCAGTTGAGTTTCTTTAATTTAGATGATCCATTGCTTGAAGATATAAAAGAAGAAATCCTTCATACGGATATTAATACTTTAACACCTGTAGAGGCACTTATGAAGCTCAATGAGATTAAGCGAATGTTGGTAAAGAAAAAGCAAGCTTAAATATATTTTAATTTATTTTAAAAAAGTCTTTGCATTTATAATAAATAGTTTAAATTTGCATCCGCTTTTACAGCGAAAAGTTCATTAAAAAAGACTACGCGAAAGTAGCTCAGGGGTAGAGCATCACCTTGCCAAGGTGAGGGTCGCGGGTTCAAATCCCGTCTTTCGCTCTATAAAATATATACCAATTAAGTTGCAGACTGCAACTTGGATGCTGAAGTGGTGGAATTGGTAGACACGTTGGACTTAAAATCCAATGGCCATTATGGCCGTGCGGGTTCAAGTCCCGCCTTCAGTACTAAATAAAAACCTCAACCGTTTGTTTATTAACGAGTTGAGGTTTTTTGTTTGTTGGTGTTTTGTTGTTTATCCCCATATTTTCCCCACAATTTGATGATAGGTTAATTATTTGTCTCGTTTATTCAATGTTCAAAACTTTGAATAATCTCATCGAGTCTTATAATTAGTTCTTCTAAAATTATTTTATTAGGATTTTTTAATTCATTTGATTTAATATACGCTGTTATATTCTCGTGAAGGGTTTTAAAAAAAGGTAGTTCTTTATTTGGTTCGGAAATGTATGTTTTCTTATAAATATCAACAAGGGCATTGCTAAAGGTTAAGATATTTTTATTTTTCAATTTGATTAACGAGTCAAAAAAGTCTTTGCCGTTTATAAACTGGAAAAGACCATTTTCACGATTTAAGGTTTCTTTTAAGAAGTCATCTACCTCATCATAATCTAAGGATATTATATCAAATATTCTGTTTGCATTCTCCTTCTTTAATTGTTTGTTTTTTTCGTCATGCAACTCAAGAATTTTTACATCTATTTCATTTAACGCTTCATCGCCTTTGAAGACTCTTATACCTTCAATCTGTCTGTATTTACCAAAATTAATTTCGCACTTTTGATTAGCGATTTCCAACCCTTTGTGAAGTTTTGCAGTTAATTCCTCTTGACTCATATTTAACGCGCCTATCTTGATAAAATACTTGTAATTATTGAAAAGAGGCTGGTAGTCATAAATATCATAGATTCCTTTTTCTGCATAATCTAAGACATCAATTAAATTTTTTTCAAATTCTTCATTCTCAAGTATTCTAAAGTTATAGCCCATTAGGGAATTAAAAGGCTTGTATTCTTCTGCCCCTTCAATTTTACCATTGTTGCGGTCAATTTCGGATTTTAAATTTTCTTCGTTTAGGTAGCCAGTTAAAATAAACTCATATATGGTAGTTGAAAATGAATACATGTTTTTTTCGTTTTCACTTCCCAAATATTCTTCAATAAACTCATCTTTGTAACTTTTTTCTTTTTCAACTTCAGGCTCTGCACCGATAATTGGTTTGCCGAAATTATTATTAAGTGATGCTCCAAAATCGATGAACATAGCAAAACCATCGATTCCTTTGTTGTCGTCTAAATCTGAAATTGTCAATCTGCCTTTTTTAAACTCCGTACTTATAATGGCTGTAAAGAATAACATTCTATCCACACTAATATCTTCTTCATCTGCATATAATTTATAAACCTGCTTTACATTTTCTAAGTAAAAAATGAATGTTCTTAAGTTCTCGATTTTATGTCTCTTGAAGAAATTAATTATTGTTTCCTTTTTTGAATTCAAAAACTTTTTAAAATCTTCTTCCTTAATTTTTTTGACATAGCCTTTAAATAATTCGTCGTAATTAGCAGTATAATAAAGTACTCTGCCTACTACCTTTTCCTTTATTCTGTCATAACTATTTTTTTCTTTTATTTCTTCTTCAGCAGAACAAATAATGACTTTGGTGTTCTTATGCTCGGTATATTCATTGATGAGACCTAAAATATTTGCTGAATCAACTGGACACCGCTCTAAATCATCGAAACAAAATACTTTTTTGGAGACATCGAGATTAATATTTATTCCTTTAGTTAGGTCAGTTAATTGAGTGCCTCTCCCAAATATTTTTCCACCAACATTAACCAAATTGTTTAATGCCTTCAGAACATTTTTAACACCTTTATTTTCTAATGTGTCAGAAAATGGTAGAAGACGACTGAATATTGTCCCTTCAATTTCTTTTATGCTTTCAATACCATTAAGGCTTATGTATATTGGGTCAAATCCTTTCTTCTTTGCTATTTCTTCAAGGGGATTTTTCCATAAATGGGTTTTTCCACTTCCCCATTTACCACTAATTAATATTGCATAACTTGTCTTTTCCTTAGTTAGGTAACTGTCAAATATTGCTTCTATTTTTTTTGATTCCATAGTTTTATACTCTTAGTATTCTGCAAGTTATTTTGAAAATATGAGTTTTAATATAATTTAGTAAAATTATATTAATAGTGATTCTTAGAAAAAATGCTATTTCCAAGTTGATTAGGTTAATTGAATCTGCCGCATTTTTTGGTAAATAAGCAATGAAATAGATTGCCTAATAGCCATCATTTTACCACCGTTAAGCGTTGGTGAGCAATTATTTTGAGTCTATAAGTATAAATAATTCTTTACTCCTTTTTTACGTCTCTTCACCGTCGTTTTACCGTTGTTTTACTACGGTTATTATATTTTTATTCAGAATAGGTTTCATTCCTCTTCTAATTCTTCAGAGAGATTTAAATTTAGTTTTACTGGACAATCAATAATGTTGAACTTTTCATCTGCTAAAAACATTTTATTGTCACTCCAAGATAGTGAGTCTGCTTCAATTAGTTTTTCATTTACTTCTTTAAGGAAAGGTATTGTGTCAGGAATAGTTTTTCTAATTGTTGTGTAAACTTTATAGTATTTATCTTCTTTTGAGGTGATAGAATACATTTTCTGTAATGTGTCTATCTGAGAATTACAATACCTTAACAGTCGTAAATTCTCTCCTCTGTTTTCGTTAGAAATTTCTAGCCAATGTCTATAGCCGTTAGCGGATTCATTAAAGGATTTTAATTCTGTTTCTAAATATAAATACTTAGGGTAATCAACTAAAGAATCTATTATAATTGAATTTAAATCGACATTTCTTGGAACTCCAATTGTGTTTTCGTTAGAAGTTATATACTTTCTAACACTAAAAGTTATTTCATTTTCATTGTAATTTTTGTTGCTACACGAAAATATAATTAACAGTGACAGGATAATTCTAAAAGACTTCATTTGAAAAAAAAAAGTTGCACTGCCAGTGCCAAACAGTAGTGTTAAAAAAGAAGCGTGGAACTGAATCATACTTTCTAAAGGTATCGCCAAACACCTAATTCCAATACAGACAGCCCACGCCCTTTCGGACGTAGTCATATATCTGTATTCTTCGGAATTGTTTGAAATTGGCGATTTCTTAGAAAAAGAATACGATTACGCTACTATGCTTTTGTATGTCAATTTACGGTTTTATTCCGTTCTCAAATATATTAAATAAATATGATCTTAAGCTGTGATCACTATTAGGAGTTGAATCGAATTAACTATTAATTATTATATGATTGAAGTTATTATTTAAGATGAAAGCCTTTATTTTACGATTTTTGATATTTTCCGATTAATAAGTCTTCTCAAATCTTGTTTCACATCATCCAAGTGTTTTTCTCCATCAATTATATTTACATAGTCTGGAAATTCTTCTTCTAAAATTTCTGAATCATCATTTTCATAAAAATCCTTAATTATGTTTTCGGGAACATATTTAGTTGGAATTTGTCCAGAATATTTTCTGTTAATATTTCTTTGTAAACATGTTTTAACAGATGTATTTAGATAGAATATTAATGACTTTTTCATTATGTTTTTACTTAATAAGCTTCTATAAAAATCGTAATAAACATTTCTAGAAAATTCTACAATTAAAATTTCGTTTTCTGAATTATCAATCCTATTAATTAATTCTAATTCGCATCTATTATAAATGTCATTTTCAGTAACTATAAATCCATCTGGTTCATGATGTTCTATTCCGATAATATTTATGTCTTTTGACCAATCATGTAAAATATTATAATCATCAATGTAACCTATGGATTCTTTTTGATAATTTAACTCTTGAAGATATTCAAAAAGTTCATTTGCTATTTCTGATTTTCCTGAACCTGGACGTCCAATCAAAAAGATATATTTGGGAAAAGCATTCAATATTTGATCTAAATATGCTTCAGTAATTTTAAACATTTTTGGTATCTCAATTCTATAATCTAAATCAAAAGAGCTAAGTTCGTTTTTTTTTGATATTAAAAACTCATTAAATGATAAGCTTCGTCTATTACTCCATACATTTAGAAATGTTTTTGTCAAAGCGTAATTTAGTGCTGAATCGTTTACTAGCAGTGCATTTTTACTTTTCTGTTTTTCTTTTTTAAGGGCAAAAACTGAGTGTTCATTATTAAATAATGTAAAATTCAAGTGTTGACCAATATTCCCAGAAACAAATTTCAACTCGATTCCTTTTGTTATCATCTCATAAGCTCCTTCATATCTTTCATTAATTGATGATACTAATACTTTTACTTCTACTCCTCTATTACTCTGATTTAATAAATTTTCTTGAAGATTTCTTATAGATTGATTTTCATCGGCTGAGTCAAGTGTATTAACGCATAAGTAACATGAGGAACTAGTTAATAAGATTTGATTGTTTATTTCATTAAGGTACTCATTTCTACTAGCTATATATTTTAAACAATCGTCAGTTAAATAATCTATCAAACCTGTTTTAATTCTATTAATAAAATTAATTATCATTTTACTAAATCTTTTAACGTCTCCTACTTAAGTTTATAGATTGTATTCCCTTGTTGGCTTAAGGTGCTTTTTACTTTGCCGATATTTTTAAGCTTTTCTAACTCAGACTTAATACTGTATGAGTCGAATTCCCTCAGCTTCTCGAAACCATCTCTCTTACCACCCCATTTTTGGATTCTTAAAGGGGAGAAGTACCACTTGTTATAGGCTTTTAGAAACCTCAATATTTCATTTGATAGTGTGATTTGAATTCCTCCACCTGGTTTGACAATTTCATTTGATAGGGACTTTACTTTTTGACTATCTTGACTTAATAGTGTTTTGCTTTCATGAATATTTTTGATTGTTTGTAAGATTCCTTCTGTTACGTTTAACCATGCTTCATCTATATTCTCCCAAGTTGTAATTGGCTTGCCATCCCTAGGTAGAGCTTTTAATTCTTTAAAGGGACCTTCTTTCCATAGGCATGGCTTTAATATTATTGGAATTACGATTGTTTTCTCCTCTTTTGCTTGATCCATAGCAAATATTGTCTCACTATCGTAACAATAATCTGATGCTAAGAAATTAGAGCTAATTAATAATAATATGATTTTGGCTGATTGCATATTGAGGTTTATTTCTTCTTTCCAATTATTGCCAGGGGCAATTCTTCGATCATACCAAGTTTCAATAATACCTTGCCTTTTAAGTATTGTAAGGTGCATCTCGAGTTCTTTTCTAAAAACTTCATCCTTGTGAGAGTAACTATAAAATATAGGTATGTTATTGCTCATATTGTTCTGTATTAAAGAATATTTATTCAGTGTGATGTATTTTTTTTAATTGTTTTAATGACTTCTCGTATGTTGCTTTTTGCCAATCAAGTGGATTTAATTCATAAAATTTATCAGAATATACTTTATGCTTTTTAGCATTTTTTATTCCTAGATAACAATGAGATAAAGTAGCATATACCCACTTTAAATCACTTCTGATTTCAAAATCCTCTTCTTTGCTTAATTGATCAATAATTTCGATGATTTCTTTTCGAGCTTTAATTGCTGCATATTTTAGGTATGTTTTTTCATCAAAATCGTGAGTGACCTCAGACTTTAATTCAAGACATAAAGCATAGTTTTCTCCAGTGTAATAATCTTGATTAATGGTAAACCCTCTTTCATAATATTCAATTGATCTATCTAAATATTCAATTTCCATTTTATTATTTTCCCATAGTCTTTTGTAAATTGCTCCTGTTATACCTAAAGTCTCAGGGTCTATGGTGTTTCTATTATCTGGCTCTAGCTTACTAATTATTCTTAACGCATCTATTAAAGCTATGTTTGGTTTTACTGTCTCATCTTTATATGTACAAAATGCTTGTTGCTGTATGTAATATTGGTCGTTTTCAATTTTATCAACTAGTTTTTTCCATAGCTTTTTAGCTTGAGTGAAGTTGTTTTTAGACATTTCGAACTCGGCTCTTTCCGTAAGTGAAAAAATACTATCTTCTTTTTCTTTTAAATTTTTAATGATCTGATTATACTCATTTTCTGGTAATGAGTATGGTTTTACACTCGGAATATGATAAAATAAAGGACTATCGATTTCTTGGTTTTTGTCAACACTAATGATTAACTCTCTCAATTCTTTAACACACCTTTTGACCTCCTTGTCTTCTATATTATTACCCATGTGAGAGTAAGAAAATATTTTATTGCGACTAATATCAAATGGAATAGCTCCTTCTTTTTCTTTTATAACAATTGTAGCAAAACGCTTAGCGCCATGTCTTATGCCCAATTCATATGTAGCATTAAAATTAAAGGTAGTTATATCAGCAATTACAAGATCAGCTTGGATCAATAAAGCATACATATTTTTGTCTATGATACCAGATTCAATGATTTCATCGCTCCTTATACAAGTAAATCCAGCTTTTTTAACCGCAGGTTTTATTATTTTATTATAAGTAATATTGAGGTCGTATGTTTTACCTGATAATGGATCTGTTTTTTTTCCATATCCCATTATTACAAAACATATTTTTTTCATGATTATGAGTTTTTATTTAAAATGATATATTTTTACCTCTCTTTCAGCAGCTTTAGAGCCAATTTCATAGAGTAGTTCTTTGTTTTTAGATTCAGACATTTCTCTTAGAGAATTAATATGTTCTTCTGTTAGGTCTGTATATCCTAGATCATTCAGTTCGTTCTCGTCTAATAGCACATTGTATCTTATATAATGTAATAAGGGTTTAGAGGTTAAATTGTCGTTTTTCAGATTGCCTATCTCCCGATCTATTTCCTGTGATGTTGATGGAGGTTGAGACATATATTGAAGTAATGTTTGATTTAAATAATTAGCATCTTCCATAAAGATTTCAGGCATTAATCTTGCCCAGCCAAGTTTTCCTTTCTTAAGCATCTTTTCATAATTATATCTTTTGGTAGAAGTTCCTGTGCCTATCGAATAAATAGATAGATTATTTGCTCCTGTTTCCCAATTATAAGGGAAGCCTTTTAATGTTGTTAATAGGAATAGTTGTAATGAAGGATTGTTAGCCAAACTTACACCACCATCAATAAAGGTTCCTATTTCATTTGCTCCTACATTGATTTTTTGTGGTTGAAAATAGGTGGGAGCTGCGGTGCTAGCTCTAATTAATTTGTATAATAAAATACCTTTGTTTTTTTCATAATATTTGGCTTTTGGATGATTTGTTAGTGGCCATGTGCTAAGTGTATCGATTCTTTTGGTTATTATACAAAGAGATGTCTTTATTTGATCAGAACCTAAAGTATAATCTCTGAACACTTTTTTTAACTCTTCTTCAAGAGGTTTATAATCATAATCAGCTTTATACCATTTAAAGGGGTTCTTGAAGAATCTTCTCTTTTTTCCAAAAATTTTATCACCTAAACGAAGGTATAAGTCTTTAATCTCAGAAGCTGTCATACCTATACAGAGACCTGCTGCTATAATTGCTCCAGTACTTGTGCCTCCGATTAAATCAAAATATTCGTATATTTTTAACTTAGGATTATTCTCTTTTTCTTGAATTGTTTTTTCTATCTTTTCAAGGTAACCTAAAGTCAGAGCTCCTCTAATTCCTCCTCCGTCTAGTGACAATATTCTTTTCATTTCATTGAAGTTTAAATAGTGTATTCATCCAAATATGAACGGAGTGGATGGTAGTAATTATTATGCCCCTTTATGCGATTCGAATTAATTAAGGTTTCTTTGTTTACACCTCTGATATTGCTTATGTGAGTGTTCAAATCATAAATATCTCTTATGATTTTTGCAGTTTTTGTATAATCTGGGATGTCATCTTTTGAGATTCCCTTTAAGGTTAAAACAGCTAAATCCGTTTTATCATACCCATAACCAATTTCAAAAGGAACCCAATTAGATTTCATGGTTGTGGGAGAAACAAGCACTAGCATATGGGAACTATTATTAATACCTTTTGTCAAGGCACTTGTTACTTTTCCAGGATTATTTTTTTGATTTGATAACTTTAAATCTCCATCATATTCGTCAAAATAAACATCGATCCTTGCATCAATAAGATAATCTGCTACTCTTTTTGCATGTGATTTATCATTATTCTGATATGAAATAAATACACATTTTATATTTCTTTTTAAAAACTCAGATCTTGAGTTGTATTTTGTAGCAGATTTAATTCTATTTATCGCCATTATTTTAGAATTTCTTTTATTGAATTAATGTTGTTGCCAATTACTTTAGATGAATTTCTTCTTATAAACTGCGGTATACTATATTGCCCATATGGTTTTATGGCAACTATTTCTTTCTTTAATTCCTTGGCAATTTTAATTTCAGTCATTACAAATGAATTCTCTTCTAAGCCAGAATTTCCAAGAACTAGAATTTTACTGCAGTAAAACATTTGATTTCTAAATATCTTTTCTAATTTCTCTTGTTTTTTTTCGTTGAATGCTTTGAATTCTGGGATAGAATGATCATAAACTTTAATTTTATATTTATTCAGTTTCTTCTTTAAGGACAAGTAATCATCTGACCCTTTCTTCCATGAGTGACTAATGAATATTCTTCTTTGTTTGCTAGTATTATTTTTAAACAGATAATTTAAAGCTTCATTTATTATGAGTCCTCCTGCTATATATTTTATAATACGATTCATGGTCTTACTCTAGTCTTATCAGCAATAGGAGTTTCTCTTTTTTGAAAGGTTTGTTCAATATATGCTTCGGGGTTTTTTATAAATTCATGCCATGAAACCAGAACGCAATAGCGATCATCTTCATCATGATGACATTTGTCATTTGGGATATAATAATTGTAACTGAATTCACTTATTGTTGTAGAGTTATCTATTTTGACTACATTATGTGAATTTCCGCATTTAAGGCAATGATAAGAACCCTGAAAGATGGCATTATTGGCTTCTGGAAGCACTATTCCTAAAATTCCATTCCTTGTATTTCCCTTACCATTATATAGGGATGCTTGTAACTCTCTTTTTATGAAGCGTTGTTCATATGTACCTTGGTTTTCTGAGCTGTGCGCGCCAATTAAATGAATTGTTACAGTTGATTTTGATAGATAATCTCTCCTGATAACACTTAGGATATAATCGATATCATCTGAATCTATTGATACGTTAAGTGATTTATCAATCATGTCAATATTTAGATTATTCTGGATATATTCTTTATATTTTTTATCCTCCATTTTAAATGAGATAAAGCATTTTCTAGCCATTTCGTTTTTCGAATTTTATTAATGCTACAAATATCCAATCATAGTATGTATGGGTCAATCCTAAGAAATAATGTATTTGCATCCTTAATATTGAGGATATAAAACACTAAGTTCTGACTATTGATTTAGGATTCATTTGGTTAGACATTTGTAACTGAATTTTAAAAGACTTTAATTATGAAAATTGAACAGACTAATGAAAATGAGATATGTGCCTTTCCAAATGATAAGGACAAATCTCCAATTCTTCCTGATGATACAGGGAGTGAAAATGGAAAACCACGACCTGATGGTGAAACAATGGGGAAACAAGAAGAGGAAGAGGAAGAAGATGTAGATTAGTGATTATTAATTGCTTATAATTTATTACTTTTATTATAATGTAGGTTTTCTATAAGTTGCTAGATAACCTACATTTTTCTTTTCAATTTATATCTATGAAAAAAGAACTAATAATTACGGTGTTTTTTTTAATTAATTTTTGCAACATTTTATATGGTCAGAAACCTAATTCTAATGAAGAATTAGATGCCTTAAAAAATGATACAACTAAGGTCAATCTTTTAAATAAGTTAGCTTCGGATTTCAAGTCCAATGATTCAATAGCGAGATCATATGCACTAAGAGCCAAAAATATTAGTGATTCAATTGGCTTTAAGAAAGGTGTTTCAGAAAGCTTATCTAAGTTAGGTCTTATTGAAAAGACAGCAAGTAATTATTATGAAGCCATTGGTTATTATAAACAATCATTAATTATTGATTTGGAAAACAATAACATATACGGGCAGGTAAGGGCTAATATACAGATTGGACGAGTATATCAAAAACTGGAGGAATATCAAACGGCCTTAAGTTTTAGTCTAGAGGCCAAAGAAAAATGTAAAAAGATTAATAAAAAAGAGCTATTAGCTTCAATTTGCGGAACTATAGCCTCGATATATAAAAGTCTTAATTCTTTTGATTTAGCCCTTGAGTCATATCATGAAAGTATTAGAGTTAGAGAAGAATTAGGTAATTCTTCAGATTTAGCTAAATCTTATTTGAATATAGGTGTTTTATATAATTCTTTACGTAATGACGAGCAAGCATTGTTTTATTTGAGAAAAAGTGAGTTAATATATACCGAACTAAAAAAATCTTCTTCGATAGCTAAAGTTTATAATAGTTTGGGTTATAATTATGCCATTCGAAAGGACTTAGATAGTGCTCTTGTTTATTACCAGAAAAGTTTAAACATTAAAAAAGGAATTAATGCAAGTAATCAAGAGATTTTACTTAATAACATCGGGGGTATTTATGAAGAAAAAAATGAATTCAATATTGCACTAGGTTATTACTTAGAAAGTATTGAGCTGGCTGAATCTTCATCAAATAATCAGCAACTTGTAACTAGTTTTTATAATATTGGTAAGTTGTATAGAAAAATGGGTAATTTCTCTGAAGCTCTTAATTATTTAAATAGAAGCTTAGATCTTACTAAGAAATATCGAGATGACATAGTACGATTAGAGCTTTTAATAACATTAGCAGAGGCGTACGAGAGTCTAAAAGACTATAAGAATGCATCTTTATATAATGAAAAACATATTGTCCTAAGAGATAGTATTGATGAAAAATACAGAGATGCTGAAAAAATAGAAACTAAATACCAAAATGAGATAGAGAAAAACAAACTATTGAGAAAAGAAGAAGAAGTAAATCAAGAAAAAATTTTAAGGTTGGCTTCTGAGAGCAGAAGGAAGAACTTAGTTTTATATACGCTAATTGGTGGTTTAATTTTATTGGCACTATTATTTTTTGTTTCATTTAAAGCTTATAAGGCAAGAAAAGCTAAGGAGATAGCAGAGAAAAATCAGAAAATTGAAATTCAAAAAAATATAGAACTATTAAAAAAACAAGAGTTGAGGTCAATAAAGGCAATGATAAATGGTCAAGAAAGTGAAAGAAAGAGAATAGCTCAAGATTTACATGACCGTTTGGGAAGCATGTTGTCTGTAATTAAGTTGCGTTATAAAAATGTTGAAGAAAGTTTAGATAAACTTAAAGATGAAAACAAAGAGCAATATGAACAAGTGAATACATTATTGGATGAAGCATGTGAAGCTGTTCGAGAAATTGCACATAATATGGTTTCCGGAGTGTTGACGAAATTTGGACTTTTAGCAGCATTAGAAGACTTGAAAAATACAATTGAGGGTACAAATACTTTTAAGATTGAATTACTTTCTCATGGCTTAGATGACAGATTGGAGAATACACTAGAAATGGAGTTGTATGGAATAATTCAAGAATTAATTCATAATATAATTAAGCATGCTAAAGCCAGCGAAGTAAGTATTCAGTTAGTTAAAAGGGCAAATGAAATAAATCTTACTGTTATAGATGACGGTATAGGTTTTGACTATATAGAAAGCTTAGAGTATAATGGTATGGGATTAAAGAGTGTTATTTCAAGAGTAAGTTCTTTAAATGGTGTATTCAGTATAGATTCTGGAAAAGGAAATGGCACTACTATTAGTATTGATTTACCTCTGTAAGTATAAATAAGGTGTAAGAAATGAGAAAAATTAACATATTAATTGCTGATGATCAGCAAATTATCATTGATGGACTTAAGTCTTTATTAGCTGAGAAAGATGATATACAAGTTGTAGGTGAGGCTGTTGATGGCGAAGCTGTATTAGATTTTATTAAAAATCAACCTGTTGATATAGTTATTCTAGATATTGAAATGCCAAAGTTGTCTGGTATCGAAGTCACTAAAATTATAAAACGAGATTTCTCTAAAGTTAAAGTACTTATATTATCAATGTACAATAACGAAAAATTTGTTCATAATGTAATAGAGATTGGTGCTGATGGTTATATTCTTAAAAATAAAGGTAAAGAAGAACTTGCTTTAGCAATTAAATATATAGCTGAAGGCGATGAATATTTTGGAAGGGAAGTTGAGAAAACCTTCAGATTAAGTCAAAAGAAAAAGAATTTAGAATCGCAAAATGTTCAACTTACTAAGCGTGAAATTGATGTCCTTAAATTAATTGCCATAGGGGATACCACACCAATTATTTCTGAAAAGCTATTTATTGCTCACAGTACAGTAGAGACACACCGAAGAAATCTTATAGAAAAAACTAATGTAAGAAATTCAAAAGGTTTGGTTAAATATGCTATAGATAATGGATACTTGTAAGCTTTCTCTTATCCTCAGTATTGAGGATAAAATTAAATAAATAAATCAACATTTCTGATGTTTTATTATAGCTACTAATATAGAAGATTTGTAGTGTTTAATTATAAATTCTACAAATTATGTCTAAACTACATATTGATTATTCAAAAAAAATAGTAAGTCAAATAGGTAAAGCTGCAGTCGTTTTACCTGGCTCAAGTGTACAAGTTGGTGATATTCTGCAATTCCCTGAAGGTAAAAGTTTTTTTAAAACGGCACCTTTTGGGAGTTTTAAGAAAATTACAGATTTATCAGGATTAAAAGTGAACTACGATGTCTTTGATGATGATAACTCACCTGATACTTATGAATTTAAGAGTAATGACTCTTTAGATTTTGATTTTGAGTTAAATGGGAAAGGAGATCCAGGATCGGACATATTACCTAAAGCAGAAGCCAAAGTGAAAATTTCTTTCTCTAAGGAAGGAGCCATTTTTTTTCAAGCAATTGAATGTACAACACAATCTCTCAATAATATTCATGAGCTTGAAAATACCGTGATGAATAATGAAAGTAAGTTTGTTTGGAAGGATACTTATTTAGTAACATCAGTAACCACTGCAAAGAAGGCACTGGTTGCTTTTTCTAATTCAAAAAAATCTGAATTAGTATTGGGAGGAGATGTAGAAAACCTTAATTCAAGAAATGCCTCTCAATTAAGTCTAAATACAAAGTTAAAACGTGAAAAGCTTAGTGGTAATGTGCTGTTTAAGGATTGGTCAGATGATGTCACTATATTTATGGATGTGATAAGGTTTAAGAAAAAGGATTTTGCAAGGGAGAAAGATATGAGCTTTGATTCCAACCCTGCCATTGAGGAAAACTTTAATGAAGAAAGGATTGAATTAAAGGCCTTGGATCTTAAATCTTTTTTAAATGAAGAAAATCAACTCTAATCAGAATGATATGAGAAGAGCGTTGATAGTGGGCATAAATCATTATGATAGAAGTCCTTTGGATGGTTGTATTAATGATGCAATGCACATGTATGAGGTTTTGAGCCGAAATGATGATGATAGTGTGAATTTTGATTGTAAGTTATTGGTTTCTGAAGAGAATTCGAGAAATAAAATAACAGTAACGAGATTGAAAAAGGAAATTTTCAATTTACTTCAACAAGAAGCAGAAATAGCTGTATTATATTTTTCAGGTCATGGTGCAGCAACAGATATTGGTAGTTACTTAGTAACTCAGGATGCTCGAAAATATCTAGAAGGTGTTTCTTTAGATGAGGTGATAGCATTGGCGAATTCTTCTAAAGTCAGAGAAGTGATTTTAATTTTAGATTGTTGTCATAGCGGGCATTTAGGAAATATAAAAGGAATAGGTTACCGAAAAGCATTGTTACGTGAAGGGGTGTCAATTCTTACTTCTAGCAGGGATACGCAATATTCCATGGAAAACTCTGACGGTCAAGGTGTATTTACGTCTATTATTTATCAAGCCTTACGAGGAGGAGGAGCAGATATTTTGGGAAATGTTAATGTTTCAAGGGTATATAATTATGTGGATCAACTTTTAAATACATGGGAACAAAGACCAATTTTTAAATCTCACGTATCCAAGATGGTAACTATAAGAAAATGTAAACCTAAAATAGAATTCAGTGTTTTAAGAAAGCTGATTGAATATTTTACTAAAAGTGATACTAAGTATATTCTAGATAATTCATATGAAAGATCTCTGGGATCTAATAATGAAACCAATATTAAGGTTATGGAGTACTTGCGAGAGTATTACAGTTTAGGGTTATTAAAGGTAAATGGGGTTAAATATCTATATCAAGCAGCAAGAGATAACAAATCCTGTGAACTTACTTCGCTGGGACAGTACTTCTGGAGGATGGTGAAAAACAATAGAATTTAGGAAAAGCATCAATATGAATTCAAACACGAAAGTATTTATAAGTCATAATCACACAGATGTTTTTTATGCGGAAATTCTTATTGACATATTTAAAAAAATTGGTGTTTCAAGTTCTAATATTTACTGCTCCTCAGTTGATGGCTATGGAACTTCATTAAGGGAAACTTTTTAACTGAAATAAAATCTTGGTTGAATAATGATGTTGTTGTTAAAGCTAACATTTACTCTACATTTTATTGTTAGTGTATTTATTTATATATAATCCTTTTATTATTGTAACAGATTTTGTCATCGATATCTTTTGAAGCGGAGACATGGCTTAAAATTATCAGGGTGTACTATTATTAATGAGCCTTTATGGTAAATAGGGAATGAGTTTTCTGCCCAATTCTTCCGTAATTCCCTAATGTTCAAATTCTTGTTAATTATTTTGACTCTCTCATTCTTTTTGATTCGAATAACAAAACCGTTTTCAATTGCTAAGATTTTATAAGATTGAACAGTAGAGGCTGGGATTTTTAATAAGTTTGATAAATAAGAAATTGAAATAGGGTACTGTAAATCAAGGATTGGTAATGAGCCTCCTTTTTTTCGCTCCTTCCATTCAATGTGCTTTTTAAGCTTACATTGATAAGAGATTACAGCACCCATAAAATATCCTAAAAAGGCATCTTTGATAATATAGTTTTGATGAAATTCCACCTTAGAGGTGAACCTAAGTCCAGTTGTTATCTCTAGTCGCTTCCAACTTCTTAAAAATAGATTCCCATGTATATCCTTGTTTACCCAATTTAAACCTATCAAAATAGCCAAATGACGATAGCTAGTTCTTTTGCTGATTGCCAAGTATGTTAAAGTTTTCTGAGAAACTATGTCAGTGTATTTAACCATGCCGTTTCTTGATTCATTCTTAAGATAAATATAGAGTCTCAGAGGCTTAGTGATGTTTTCTTTTAAAGAATGTTGGATTAGTTGAATAGGAACGTATTTAACCATCTAAATAGACTTTTTTAGAGCATTGCTTCATTAATATTCTCTAGAGAATAAAATATACGTCTGCCAATCTGTTTAGGCTTTAGTATACCTTGTTTATTCCAATTATGTAAGGTGCTGATATCAACTTTTAACAGTTTGGCAGTTTCTTTACGTGTAAGATATTTTGGCTTTTGAAGTTCTTTCTTAGAATGGTTTTCAATGAGATCTTTGATGCCTTTTATAATATCGGCTTTTAGCTCTTCAGCCGATATACCGTTTAATAATATTTGATTTTTTTGCATAGTGATAATTTTTAATTACTATGCAAATATTGTTTGCTAATCCTTCTTATGAGGTAACAAAATTGTAGTATCTAGGGTTTGATTTTGTATCGGTTTAATTAAATAAATCTTTTATGGTTGAATAAAGTGCATCTCTTTTGGGATTACTAGTGGAACGAAAATGTTTTAATTTTCCTAAAAAAATTTCATAATTGTCATTAAGCCAATCTATATAATCTGATTGCTTGATTATTTTGTTTATATAATTATCTCTTATCATAACAAAATAGATGTAACTCATATCAGCTAATTGAGATTTTGGGTCGCTAAGCATGTTCCATTTCTCAAATATTTTAAATGCATTTA
Source organism: Winogradskyella sp. (assembly GCF_025210595.1). Classification (GTDB taxonomy): domain Bacteria; phylum Bacteroidota; class Bacteroidia; order Flavobacteriales; family Flavobacteriaceae; genus Winogradskyella. The sequence continues at coordinate 27,929 of NZ_JAOARH010000031.1, read as the reverse complement.
ATGAGTTAAAAATTTTGGGGTAAGGATTATTAATTTTTTGTGGGGTAATCTCTAGATGAATGTTGTTGTTAGTAACAGTACTATTTTTAATTAATTCCTGAAAAGTTTTAAAATTCTCATTATTTACTTTTTTGTTAGGTTTGCCGAACATCTGGTTTGATAATTCTTTAGCTGTAATCTTTATTCTATAAGTCTCGCTAACATCTTCTAAAATATCCAATCTTGATTTATTACTTTCTATAATATCCAGCATTTCTAATACGTTTGATTTATTGAATGCTAATCTTTCAAAGAAGTCATCATAATTCATTTCAAACAGCTTTTAAATTTTCAGTTTTCTCCACTGGAGTAGTTTTTTCGGTCAGATTAATTTTGTCATAATACTCGGCAATTTGTTGAGCGTAGTCTGCGCTCTTTTTGCCTATGTATTTTAAAAACATTTTTTCCGTACTGTGTGCAGTTACTTGCATTAGAAGTACAGTCGGTATTCCACTACCGTAATAATTGGTTGCGTAAGAACGTCTGCATACGTGGGTGCTTATAAGTTGCCATTTCTCATATATACCTATTTCAGTCCGCTTGGTTTCATTATTGAACAATTGACCTTTAGTAGGTTGGTTGATTTCGGCAAGTTTGCATACGTCTTTACAGTATGTATTGAATTTTTGTATTGAAATCTTATAAGGTAAACCATTATCGTAAATTTCTTTGGCTTCTTTATTAAGTGGTATAGTTACCTCCTTATTAGTTTTTTGCTGCACTATCTCAATTACTTTACGTCCATTTCGGTAAACAAAGTTGTTGTCGGTTATATTTAGTAAGTCGGTTGCCCTTTGCCCTATATTACAGCCAAGCAGAAGCCATTTTCGGGCGTTTTCCAAGGCTTTTGAATGCGATATGTCTAATTCCTTGATTTTTTGAAGTTCGTTATTGTCAAGATAGATTATAAATTCATTCTTTATGGATTTTGTTTTTATTTTTTTTAATTGAGGGTTAATCTCAATATTTAAAGTCTCAGCATTATTACATACACTTTTGACATTACTTAAAATCTTTAGAGCATAATTTTTTGTAAACTGCTTTTCATTAATTAGAAAACTTAAAAATCTTTTTTTGAATTCTAAATTCACATCATAAACTTTCAGTCTTTTACGTTTGAGTTTTTCGAACTCTAATATTAGGCGTTTAGTGTTTTTGTAAGCATTAATACGACTTTTAGATAATCCGTAGCCACCTTTTTGGTTTTCTCTTACGGGGGCATCTTCTAATAAGTAATCAATATTATTAGTTAGGTAGTTTGAATAGGTTTTGTTATTGTTTGGGTTGTTAAAATTGTCTATTTCGTTTTTTAGCCAGTCAGATGTGATTTCAGACTTTGGAAAGTCATTTAGTTTATTTTCAATTTTAGACTTGAGGCTTCTTATTTGGTCTTTCAAGGAATTAAAATGCTTCAATTCCTCTTTTGGTGCTGAAATGGTGGTTTTGAAATCTTTGGTTTTGTCACTCCAGTAGTTAGACTTTATATATTTGCCAGTTGAAGCAGTGATATCGACATCTCTGCCAATTCTTAACCTTAAATAAATTGAATAATTATCTTTTTTGGAATATTTCCTTATGAAATGATTCAGAGTAGCCATGCTTTAAATTTTATTAAACACATCAAATATACAATTGCATCCCCGCAATATCCCCACATTTTCACGATATTATTCAACTTCTTTAAAGTCGGTTAGTTCACGAACAGTCTTTTATGTAATGTTTTATGGGGTTTTTGATTTTCATTCAATCTTAAGTGTCATTAGTTTAAAATCCCGCCTTCAGTACAAAAGCCGAAACATATGTTTCGGCTTTTTTGTTTTTAATCAGTTTATAAACATTATTTCTACAGGTTTAATAAGTGCTTTTTTTGTAAAGTGTTTCTTATATAATTAAATTTAAATTGTCTTTTGTGCTGAATTATAGGTATTTAAACGATGTTTGTGTGGTTACTAAAGTCATTTTTTTTACTTTTTAATAACCAATTGACATTAAAATCAACTATTTATTTTCATAACACTCAGAATTTACATTGTTTATTTAAATCCTAATAAAAATGAATGTACCTATCTGGTTCGGTAAATTCTATTTAGATTCTTTTAGTTAATATTTTGTCGTTTGTAGCAATTAATTCATATGTAATTGCTGCCCTCACTTTCTACTTTTTTTTAATAATCCGATAGCTTATGATTGTTATAATAAACTATAATGTTCCATATTATGAAATATTTTATTTATTCATTTTACCTTGTAACATCTTTAATTTTATTGAGTTCACTAAATTTATTTAATTCTAAATTAGTAATAAAAAATGCAGAAGTAAGCGAAACTTCTGTATTAAAAACTGTTGATGCGTTTATTAGTCAGGGGCAATTACGTTTATCTTTATATGAGAGCAATGCATTAGCTAATAATGAATCTGCAGCAGATGGTTTGTTGATTTTTTTCGATACAGAAGGTAATAATACTATTGATGAAAATGATGCGCTTGATATTCCAAATTTAGATGAAAACTTTTCAGTTAATAATAACGGTATTTTATTAAGCATTGAGAGTAGAGCAACTCCTATTAATGATGAAGAACTTCAATTAGAAGTTAATACATATAGAGATACAGAATATACTATTGTAGCAGAAGGTATCTTTATGCAATGTGCAACAGCATTTTTATATGATGTTTATACAGATGTTTTTACCGAAATCCCTCAAAATGGAACGGTTAATTATAGCTATTCTGTTAATCCAGGTATATCTTCATCTGTTGCTAATAATCGTTTTAAGATAATTTTTGAAGTTGAAGATTCTCAACTCACCTGGAATGGTTCTGTTTCTAATGATTGGGATGATTCAAATAATTGGACTCCAAATGAAGTGCCAGGTATATGCTCTGAAGTAACAATACCATTAACTGAAAATCCACCGCAAATGTCAAGCGATATGACCATTGCAACTATAGCTATTAATCCTGGGTCAAACTTGTGTATACCTCTTGGTGAAACTTTAAATGTTACAGGCGATTTGAATATGTATTCTCAGTCATATTCATATTCTGGGTTAATTGTAAATGGAGCAATTTCAGTAGCAGGAAATACCAAATACCATAGATACACCAACTCAGAATTAAATAATAGAGATTTAATAGCACCTCCATTAGCAGGGCAAAGTTGGACGTCTTTTTTAACTAACGATAATAATCATAACGCTAATATTCTATATAATAATGGTGCTGTACCACCAAATACAAGTTATTTATTTGGTCCATTTGAAAAAGGTGCAATCGACGATTATTTGGTTTATAATTATAATACGGTAGAAACGTTATCTTCTGGTCGAGGCTATAGAGTTGCAACAAATATGCCTATAGAAGATAGTAATGGTGAAGCATTAGTTTTTACAGGATCTTTAGTTACAGGTTCTGTTAATGTGCCTATTTGGAACGATGTTACAGGTAGTTTTCCTGAATGGAATCTTATAGGTAATCCTTACGCTTCATACATAGACGTAAATGTTTTTTTAAATCACGTAGGGTCAGTTTCAGGCGTATCTAACCTCAGTTTACTAGATGAAAATACAGCAGCTATTTATGGTTATGATGCAAATGATACTGATGGTTCTAATTGGACAATTACAAATTTTATTGAAGGGCCAGCTTTAATAGCACCTGGTCAGGGCTTTTTTGTATCGTCTAATTTGTCATTTGCAAATTTAGAGTTTACACCAGATATGCAGGTTGAAGGTAAATCTGATGATTTTATTATTGGTAGAACATTAAGTGATTTAGATTTTGTTAAAATAAAGATGAATACATCTTTAGATAGTTCTATAACATCTATTTATTTTCACGAAGACGCAAGCTTAGGTTTAGATGTTGGATATGATGCAGCAGTTTTTGGAGGTAATACTTTGGGTTTTGCATTGTATTCTCATTTGGTACAGGATAATGTAGGGACTCCAATGGCAATACAAACGCTTCATTCTGGTGATATTTTAGATGTTGTTATTCCGTTAGGTGTAAATGCAAATCCAGGGGAAGAAATACGATTTAGCATTGAAGAAATAACATTGCCAGCCACTACTAACGTATATTTAGAAGATACTGTTGCTAATACATCTACTTTGTTAACTAATTCAGACTATATCATACTGTCTACAGCTTTTATATCTGGAACAGGGAGGTTCTTTTTAAGAGTTAATGAAGATGCTTTATTAACCATTAATAATGATTTAGAGACTTTAGATGTTTTTTTATTAAATAGCTTAAATGAATTAGTAATCAGAGGACAATTGCAAGAAAAAACTAAACTAGCCTTATACGATATTCATGGTAGAGAAATACTTTCATTCAATTTAGATGTATTTGTTTATGAACATCGTATTAATTTATCTTCACTTAATGAAGGTATTTATATTGCAACTATTCAAAATAAAATATGGAGTAAATCAAAAAAAATTATTATTGAATAAATAGGCAATAGATGTACTTAAGAGCTAATGCAAGTAAAATTAGAATAAGTTATTAAACAGACTAGAAATAAAAAAGCCTGATAATAATCAGGCTTTAGTTTTATACAAAGACAACTTTTTAGTGGCCTTTCATTTTATCTACTGCATCTTTGCCAGCTTCTTTTGCTTTGTCAACAGCATCTTTTCCTGCATCTACTGCATCGCTAGCAGTTTCTTTAGCGTTATCTACTGCATCATTTGCAGCATCAACAGCATTGTCAACTGCTTCTTCAGCAGCATTAGCCGCATCATTTGCAGCTTCTTTAGCACTATCAGTAGCGTCATTGGCCGCGTCAACAGCATCGTTAGCTGCTTCGTTTACAGCATCTGTAGCATTTTCTACTTCAGCTTCAGTTTTTTCTTTGGTTTCTCTACAAGAAGTAAACGATAAACCTAATGCAGCAACAAGCGCTAAGCTTAATACAACTTTTTTCATTTTAATATAGTTTTAGTGTTAATTATTGTTAAAGCACTAAAGTACTAATTTTAATGAAATTTTAACAAAATTTCAGCATTTATTAATAATGCAAATTTATTATAGATTAATGTAATCTTGAATTTTAGTCACAGCTCCTCTATTTTTTTCTATGTAATCAGCATTGATTTTACCTTGTTTTTTTCTTAGTGAGGGATCTGTTTTTAAGTTGCTTATTATTTCTTTAAATGCAACAGGTGTTTTGATTGATGTAACTCCTTCGAGCTTAATAAGTGTTTTAGCCTCAGGGAATTTATCATAGTTTTTACCAATTATTATTGGAACGCCAAAAACGGCTGGTTCTAGTATGTTATGTAAACCTGTATGTCCTGCCGCACCACCAACATATACCATGTCTGCATAGCTATATACTCGGCTTAAGTAACCTATGGTATCTAGGATAAATACGTTGCTATCTGATATGTTTTTACCACTCATCATTTCAGAATAGCTAATGGTTTTTACCGTTAATTGCGATTTAATTGAGCTAGTGTAGCTTTCTTTTATGTTGTGAGGTGCGATAATAAATTTAATATCTGGATTTTGATTAATGTAATCTAAGAAAAGTTTATCATCATCTGGCCATGTACTTCCAAAGACAACACATAATTGATTGTTTTTAAATTTTTCGATAAAATCAACCGTATTATCTACTTTTAATTGATTGGTGACACGATCAAAACGCGTATCTCCTGAAACAGAAACATTATTATAGTTTATATTTTTAAGTAGTGTTTTAGAATTTTCATCTTGAGTGAAAATATGTTTAAAAGCAAATAAAGAAGCTTTCATAAAACTACCATACCATTTAAAGAAGTTTTGAGATTCTCTAAAAACAGCAGAAATAAGTATAGCATTTAGATTGCGTTTTTTTACTTCTAATAATAAATTTGGCCATATTTCGTATTTAACAAAAACAATGTAATCTGGATTTACAAGATTTAAAAAACGTCTGGCATTTGTTTTTGTATCTAACGGAAGGTAAACAACGACATCTGCAATTGTTGTATTTTTTCTAACCTCATAGCCAGAAGGAGAAAAAAATGAAAGAACAACTTTATAGTTAGGATATTTTTCTTTTAAAGCTTCAAAAACAGGTAAACCTTGTTCGTATTCTCCTAATGAAGCGCAGTGATACCAAAAGGTTTTGTCTGTAGGCTTTATAGAGGATTTAATTTTATTAAATGTAGCTTTTCTTCCATTAACACCTAATTTTAATTTTAAATTAAAAAGGGCTAATAGTTTAATTACAACACTTGCAATATGAATTCCTATGGAATAGAGTAATCTCAAAAAAATAGATTTGCGCTAAAATACACTTCTTTCGATTAATTGCATTGACTTAGCAGTTACAATTTTGTATTTTCGCCTAAAGCATTTTAAATCATGCTTTTTTTTGAAAATATTATAATCCTTCACTGAATGAAAAAAATTCAAATGGTTGACCTTCAAGGTCAATATGCAAAAATCAAAGCTGTTGTAGATCCTTCAATTCAAGAAGTTATGGACAGTGCTGCTTATATAAATGGCCCTAAAGTTCATCAATTTCAAAAGAATTTAGAGACGTATTTGGGTGTTAAACATGTTATTCCATGTGCTAATGGAACAGATGCGCTTCAAATAGCAATGATGGGCTTAGGTCTTAAACCTGGTGATGAAGTTATTACCGCAGATTTTACATTTGCTGCTACCGTAGAGGTTATTGCACTATTGCAATTAACACCTGTTTTGGTAGATGTAGATCCTGTTACATTTAATATAGATGTTGATGCAATTGAAAAAGCAATCACACCAAAGACTAAGGCTATAGTGCCAGTACATTTATTTGGCTTGGCTGCCAATATGGATGCTATAATGGATTTGGCAAAAAAGCATAATCTTTATGTTATTGAAGATAATGCCCAAGCTATTGGAGCAAGTTATACGCACAAAGATGGAAGTAAAACAAAAACAGGAGCCATAGGAGATGTCGCTTCGACTTCATTTTTTCCGTCAAAAAATTTAGGATGCTATGGAGATGGTGGAGCCATTTTTACAAACAATGATGATTTAGCACATACTATTAGAGGTATTGTTAACCATGGTATGTATAAGCGTTATCATCATGATGTTGTTGGTGTTAACTCTAGACTAGATTCAATACAAGCAGCAGTTTTAGATGCTAAATTACCACATTTAGATGCATACAATAAGGCAAGACGAGAAGCTGCTAAAAAATATTCTGAAGCATTTAAGAACCATCCTAAAATTACAACACCTTCAGGTTTAGAGAGCCATGATGAAGATGATGTGCATGTATTTCATCAATACACTTTAAAGTTAGAAGGAGTTGATAGAGATGCATTGGTAGCTCATTTGCAAGAAAATAATATACCATGTGGTGTATATTATCCTATTCCTTTACATAACCAAAAAGCTTACCAAGATGAACGTTATAATGAGGAAGATTTTAAAGTTACTAATCACTTAGTGAAGTCGGTAATATCTTTACCAATGCATACAGAATTAGATGATGAACAGATTGAATTTATTACGTCTACAGTTTTGAATTTTATAAATAACGATTAAATGAAAATATTAGTTACAGGAGGTTTAGGCTTTATAGGTTCTCATACAGTTGTAGAGCTACAGAACAAAGGTTTTGAAGTTGTAATTATAGATAATTTAAGTAATTCTTCTATTGATGTTTTAGATGGTATTACAGCTATTACAGGCATAAAACCTCATTTTGAAAAGTTAGATCTTAGAGATAAAGCCGATGTTATTCGCTTTTTTGAAAAGCATAATGATATCATTGGTGTTATTCATTTTGCAGCAAATAAAGCTGTTGGTGAAAGTGTACAAAAACCATTAATGTATTATGAAAATAATATAGGAACATTGGTTTATATGCTTCAAGAAATATCTAAACTAGAGAAGCAAAATTTTATTTTTAGTTCGTCTTGTACCGTTTATGGACAGGCAGATGAATTACCAATTACTGAAAATGCTCCAGTAAAACCAGCAGAATCTCCTTATGGAAATACAAAACAAGTAGGTGAAGAAATTATTAGAGATACCTGTAAGGTTAATGAAAGTTTAAAAAGTATAGCTCTAAGATATTTTAATCCTATAGGTGCGCATCCTTCAGCAGAGATTGGTGAGTTGCCAATTGGTGTGCCACAAAATTTAGTACCTTATATTACGCAAACAGCCATTGGTTTACGCGAGCAACTATCGGTTTTTGGTGGTGATTATCCAACACCAGATGGTACTTGTGTAAGAGATTATATTCATGTGGTAGATTTAGCAAAAGCTCATGTTTTAGCATTACAACGTTTATTAGATGATAAGAATAACTCTAATTACGAAGTATTTAACTTAGGTACTGGCAAAGGAAGTTCTGTATTAGAAGCCATCCAGTCATTTGATAAAGTCTCTGGCGAAAAATTAAATTACCAGATTGTTGATAGGCGAGAAGGTGATGTTACTGCAGCTTATGCAGATACTAATAAAGCTAATGATATTCTTGGTTGGAAAACTGAATTAACCTTAGATGATGCTATGGCATCAGCCTGGAAGTGGGAGCAAAAAATTAGAAATAAATAAAATCACAATTTTATTTATTTCTAATTTTGATTAAATATTTATTTGGTTTCAAGAGGAGTATGTTTTGTACTCCTCTTTGTAAAACTACTAAATAGTAACATAAACATACCAGTAGTTACTGAAACGTCTGCTAAATTAAATATTCCTGTTTTAAAGATTCCTCCTAAATTTATAAAGAAAAAATCGGTAACTTCTCCAAAAACGATTCGGTCAAAAACATTAGCGATTCCACCTCCAACAATGCAGCAAAACGCAATAAGACTTAACCGATCGAGTTCTTTTGTTTTTACGATATAGTAGATGACATATATTAATACCAGAGTTGGTAGTATTAAAAGAAATATTAAACGTAGTATAGGGTTCATATCGCTTCCCATACCAAGAAAAGCTCCTTTGTTTTCAACCCAAATAAGCTGAAAATATTTGCCAATAACATCAATTTCACCTTTTCTTCCTGGGATCATAGAGCCTCTTACTACAACTTTAGTAATTTGATCAATTGCAATATTGAATATGATAAGGAGTGTTATAAATAGATTCCTATTCAAAGCAGTAGATTTAGGCGTTATTTTCGAGTGTAGCAGAAGCAGTTTGAGCTTCTCTGTTTATTTTTTTAACTAATCCTTGTAAAACTTTTCCAGGGCCAACTTCAGTAAAGTGAGAAGCTCCGTCAGCAATCATTTGTTGTACAGACTGTGTCCATCTTACTGGCGCTGTTAATTGAGAAATTAAATTTGCTTTTATCTCATTTTCATCTGTTATCGCAGAAGCAGTAACATTTTGATAGATAGGACAATTAGGTTTGCTAAATGTTGTATTTTCTATAGCAGCAGCTAATTCTTCTCTAGCAGGTTCCATCATTGGTGAGTGAAATGCTCCACCTACAGGCAATACTAAAGCACGTCTTGCTCCTTCTTCTTTTAGAGTTTCACAAGCTTTATTTATAGCTTCAATTTCACCAGAAATTACTAATTGACCAGGACAGTTATAGTTTGCAGCAACAACAACACCTTCGGTTTCGTTACATACTTTCTCTACAACTTCATCATCTAACCCTAATACAGCTGCCATAGTACTTGGTTGTAATTCGCATGCTTTTTGCATGGCCATAGCACGTTGTGATACTAGTTTTAAACCATCTTCAAAAGTTAATGCGCCAGCAGCAACTAAGGCAGAAAACTCACCAAGTGAATGACCAGCTACCATGTCTGGTTTAAAATTATCGCCCAAAGTTTTTGCTAATATTACTGAATGTAAAAAGATTGCAGGTTGTGTTACTTTGGTTTGTTTTAAGTCTTCAGCAGAACCTTCAAACATAATGTCGGTTATAGAAAAACCTAAAATATCATTAGCTTTTTCAAAAAGTTCTTGGGCTAAAGGTGAATTTTCATAAAGGTCTAAACCCATACCAGAAAACTGAGCTCCTTGACCAGGAAATATATATGCATTCATGTGGACTAATTTTTTTAGTGCTGCAAAAATAGGAATTTAATTCATATTGTAACTTACAGCTCTACTAAAGGATGTCAATAAAGAAGTATAGTTTTAAAACAATTATTCTTCAGCTTCTACCCTTACAAATACACCAAGTGCATTATCTACATTTAGATGAAGTTTTAAAGTGTCAGAGGAAATACTAATTATTTTTGCCAAATCAGATGATATTTTAGAATTATATAATCTTATTTGTGATGAGAAAATCTTAAAAGGTACTCTTGGAGTATAGTACCCATCAACTTTTTTATTAAAATAAAGATTATCATAAAAATTAAGATAAGTTGAATCTATGAGTTTTTCTAGCTTAGGATCGCCTGCAATTAGCTTCCAAGTTCCAAATAGATTTTTTTCTTTAAAAGTTTCATATTCTGTTGTTTCAATTTCTGTGATTGGTTCATCAGCTAATGTATTTTCAGTTTGATTATCAATGTTTTGACTTTCTCTGTCTTCATCATTTGATTTACAGCCTTGATTGAGAAAAATAAACAATAGAATTAGAGAATAACAACGCATTTTATTTCTTTAAGTAAGTTATAAATGAAAATGCATAGTTATGATCTTCATCAGCTTCATGAGTAGTTCTAGAAACTTCTTTCCAGATGTTTATATCAACGTTAGGGAAGAAGGTGTCAGCTCCATCAAAAGAAGCGTGTACTCGTGTTAGTTCTAGCTTGTCCGCAAGATTAATAGATTGTTTATAGATTTCTCCACCACCAATTATAAACGGTTGACTGTCCTTTCTAGCTGCATCTATGGCATCTTCTATATTATTAACAACAATGACTCCATCTGGTGCTTTGTAATCTTTTTGTCTAGTAATAACAATATGTGTTCTGTTAGGTAATGGTTTAGGAAAACTCTCAAACGTTTTGCGACCCATAATAATATGATGACCAGATGTTAATTTCTTAAATCGCTTTAGATCATTGCTGAGGTGCCAAATAAGGTCGTTGTCTTTGCCTATGGCATTGTCTTCACCAGCTGCAACAATTATGGTAAGTTTATTAGCGCTTTTTTTTTCTAAAGATTGAGTTTCGTTATAAGCTTGCGATTGCGCTATTTTTTTTTCTTCTTTTAAAAATTCTTCTTTAAGCTTGTTTATACGTTGTTGTTGTTGATTTACAAGCTTGTTGAGTTGTTGTTTTTCCCAATCTTTACCCATAAATTTATTGGTGATAAAAACGTTTATAAAATGATATATAAATAAAAACAACCAGATAAGTATGGCATAAACAAACCAATTAATACCTGCTATGGTAAAATCTTTTCCTATACCAAGAACCGTATTAGCAAGAATTAAAAACACGGCACCAATTAAAAACACAACAAAATGAACATATAAGCGTTTTTTCTGTTTTATGCGTTTTTGAGCATTTTCTATAAGCTCTAATTGGTCTTTATCTATTGTTGAAGTTTGTTTTTTCTTTCCGAACATAATCCAAAAATTATCTGATAAATATACTTCTTTTTCATAAAAAGATTTCACCAATATTATATAGTATAATTTTAGATTTATATAAAAAATATTGATTATAAATGCGGCACACTTTAAATTAAGTAATACAGATAATACTTAAGAAGTTATAAGCCTACTCTGAAATAACAAACACAATAGGTATACTGTATTTAACATCTACAGGTTCATCACCATAATATCCTGGTTTGTCAAATTTAGGCACTAAACTTATTACGCGTATGGCTTCTTTCTCTAAAGCGGGATGAGGACCTCTTGCTATAACATTAATAATTTCTCCTGTTTTGCTTATGGTGAAGTTTATAAAAATTCGTTTTTTACCTGGTGATAGACCAAGATCTGAAGTGAGTTCTGTACTAAAATTTTCACCAATAATTTGGTTTATTTTTTTATTGGTACAACGTTTCATACTAAGTTTATCTAAGTTAGAATCACAACCACTATATGCAGGGAATTCATCTACTTCACGAAAAGGCATTTCTTTTGAAGAATCTACTTTATATTTTTCTAATTTTATAATTCCATAATCAGTCTCAACAATTTTATAATCTATTTTTATACCATACCTAACTGAAGGTAAAGAAGCATCTATCTTGGTTTGGTCAAAATCTATCTTAGGGAATTTATAGAGTAGGGAATCTATAATAGCACGTTCTTTTTTAATTGTAAAAAAGGATTCGGTACCTTCGTTGATTAGATTTCCTGATAAGTCAAAATTAAAAAACAAGTTTTCGCTTAAACGACCATTTTGGTTTATGTTTTTTAAAAAAATTAAATCCTTTTTACTTATGTTTTCAATAAAAAGAGAAAAAACAAGATAGTCAAAGTAATTTTTTTTGTCTTTAGCAGTGTTACAACCGTCACAAATGATAATATCAAATTCTTCTATAGATGAAGTTTTTGCAGGTGGAGGTGCAATTTTATTTCTATATTCAGAATAATCTTCGGTTTCATTTACTTCTTGTACTTCTTGTGAAAAAGTGTTTGTAAAAGAAATTAAAAAGAGAAAAGAGAAAAAATAATATTTCATAGAAAGCTTAAACTGCAACAACACCCTTTATGTGAGGATGCGGATTATAATCTACAAGTGTAAAATCTTCAAACTTAAAATCGAAAATATCCTTGACTTCAGGATTAATAATCATTTTAGGCAAAGGTCTTATGTCTCTAGAGAGTTGTAATTCTAATTGCTCTAAATGATTATTGTAGATATGTGCATCACCAAAAGTGTGAATAAACTCTCCTGGTTGATAACCACAAACTTGAGCCATCATCATTGTAAATAAAGCATAAGAGGCTATATTAAACGGTACGCCTAAAAAGATGTCTGCACTGCGTTGGTAGAGTTGACAAGATAGTTTGCCATTTGCAACATAAAATTGAAAAAAAGCATGGCAGGGAGGTAACGCAGCTTTACCATTAGTAACATTTTCTGAAAACGATTTTGAGGTGTCTGGTAAAACAGAAGGATTCCAAGCAGATACTAACATTCTTCTGCTATTTGGGTTGTTTTTTAGTGTGTTGATAACTTCCTTTATCTGGTCAATATCTTCACTTGCCCAATTGCGCCATTGATGTCCGTAAACTGGACCTAAGTCACCATTTTCATCAGCCCATTCGTTCCAAATTCTTACACCATTCTCATTTAAATAATTGATGTTAGTATCACCTTTTAAAAACCAAAGTAATTCATAAATAATAGATTTAAGGTGTAGTTTTTTTGTGGTTACCATAGGAAACCCTTCGCTTAAATCAAAACGCATTTGATAGCCAAAAACACTTTTAGTTCCTGTGCCTGTTCTATCTCCTTTTTCGTTACCGTTTTCTAAAACGTACTTTACTAAATCGTGGTATTGTTTCATAACATTTCCCACGAAAGTGGGAATCTCTTTAATTTAACTGATTTTTTAGGATGAGATGCTGAAATTGGTTCAGCATGACAAAGAACGAAGCTAAAAAAAAAGCTTCAAACCATACAGTAAGAAGCTGCTTATAATATAAAAAGTTATTAACGAAGTATTTGATAGATTCTTGCCTTCGCGGGAATAGGACTAGCCAATAATCATACCTGCAATAGTTGCAGAGATTAAAGAGGCAATAGTACCACCAATTAATGCTTTCATACCAAATTTAGACAATTGTTTACGTTGACCAGGTGCTAAAGAACCGATACCACCAATTTGTATGCCTATTGAAGCAAAATTTGCAAAGCCACAAAGCATATATGTTGCCATAATAATGGACTTTTCATATGTAAGGTGCGTAGCGTTTGATACATTTTTTAAGTCTGCTAACTGAATATATCCTACAAACTCGCTAGCAGCAAGTTTGATGCCTAGTAATTGTCCCATCATCATCATGTCTTCTTTTGCAACACCAATAAGCCACATTAAAGGAGCAAAAACAGTTCCTAAAATAGCTTCTAAAGAAAAACTTTGGTAAGGTGTGTTCGCTACCATCCAGCTATTAAGCGTTGTTACGTCTCCAGCCCAGCCTAATATACCATTTATCATGGCTATAAAAGCTACAAAAACTAAAAGCATGGCACCAACATTTACTGCTAATTTTAAACCTTCAGTGGTTCCGTTGGCAATAGCATCTAGTATGTTGGCTCCAATTTTTTCTTGAGATACTTTAACATCTGTATTAATGTCTTCAGTTTGTGGAAACAATATTTTTGAAATAACAATAGCACCTGGAGCAGCCATTACAGAAGCTGCTAATAAATGTTTGGCATAAACTAAGCGTAATGCAGGATCGTCACCACCTAAAAAACCTATATATGCAGCAAGTACAGCACCAGCAACTGTTGCCATACCTCCAATCATAACTAAAAGGATTTCAGACTTATTCATTTTTTCTAAATAAGCTTTTATTAATAAAGGAGCTTCAGTTTGTCCTAAGAAAATATTACCAGCAACACTTAAGCTTTCTGCTCCAGAAATTTTTAAAAGTTTACTAAGTAGCCAGCCAAATGCTTTAACTACTTTTTGAATAACACCTAGATAAAATAAGACTGAAGTTAATGCTGAAAAGAACAGTATTGTTGGTAATACTTGAAAAGCAAACACAAAGCCAAAAGTATCCATATCTACAACTAGTCCATTAAATAAAAACTCACTACCAGCTCTTGTGAAATCTAATATGCTAACAAATAAACTTCCTACCCATTCAAATGCTACTTTCACAAAGTTTACTCGCAAAACGCCAACTGCTATTAAAAGTTGAAATGCCAATCCAATTCCTACTGTTTTCCAATTTATAGCCCTTCTGTTACTGCTAAATAAAAAGGCAATGAATATTAGAGTTACCATCCCTAAGGCACCTCTCCATAAGCTATTAAATGAAAAGCCTTGACTTGGGATAATTGTATCTTTAGGTTTTTGAGCTAATTCTGATTTTGCAGCTAAATTGTCGTTAGCTTTTAAAGCTTTAAAACTATAAGATGTTAATTTTTCAGTAAACACAAGTGTTGAGTCTGTAAACTCACGTACTTTATATTTTCTTATAGTATCCTTAGGTTTGTTGTAATAAAAAACTAAAAGATTGTTTTGAAATGTATAATGACCAGATGCTTTAATATTGTCTTTGCGTGATAATTTATAGTCAAAATCACCATCTTTAAATTTTAGCATATCTGAGTCAGAAACAGCTAAAGATTCACTTGTTTGTGAGTTCTCTATGGAAACAAACTGCCATGTTTTCTCAAGTTCTTGTGCTTTAATTGATGAGAGTCCAATAAAAATAGCAAAAAGAGCTTTGAAAAAAAGTTTCATAAAATGTAGTTTGTTAGTTAGCGCTTAGAGATTTCATCTCTTATTTTTGCCGCTGTTTCGTAATCTTCATTATTAACGGCTTCTTCCAAGAGGCTTTTTAGTTCTTCGAGAGATTTGTTTTTATAGCCTTCTTGTTCGGCTACAGCACTTTCAATTTCTTCTGCAATAAGGTCGTCAACCAGAATACTATCTTGCTCTTCATCCTCATTTTTAGGATTTACTTTAAGATAAATACCTGCCTTATCTAAAATGTTTTTATAAGTAAATATTGGTGCCTGAAAGCGTAGTGCTAAAGCTATTGCATCACTAGTTCTGGCATCAATGATTTCTTCAATTTTATCGCGTTCGCAAATTAAACTAGAGTAGAAGACTCCATCTACCAATTTGTGGATGATTACTTGTTTAACAACGACATCAAATCTATCGGCAAAATTTTTGAATAAATCGTGAGTTAGTGGTCTAGGAGGACGAATTTCTTTTTCTAAAGCAATTGCAATAGACTGCGCTTCAAAAGCACCTATTACAATTGGTAGTTTTCTATCTCCATCAACTTCATTAAGAATTAAGGCATAGGCACCATTTTGTGTTTGGCTATACGAAATACCTTTTATATTTAAACGAACTAAACTCATATTTGTATGTAAGAATTTCTCAGTATTTTAAACTGAGATGTCCTAATTTGTCTTTCTTTTTTGAAAGGTTATAACTCTATTTTAGAATTACAAATAAGGCATAATACAAAGAACTGTTTAAATTTGGACTTTACCAACTACAAAATGCAGATTTGGATATTTTCTTAATACTTTTCGATAAAATGCTTAACTATTAAGAACATCTAAATTTAAACAGTCCTTGTGTATTACAAGGTAATAAAATTATGCGTTTTGAGCTTTAAAAGCTTTTAGTTTTTCTATTAATGCAGGAACTACTTCAAACGCATCACCTACAACTCCGTAATCAGCAGCCTTAAAGAAAGGAGCTTCAGGATCTGTGTTTACTACAACTTTTACTTTAGAAGCATTAATGCCTGCTAAATGTTGTATTGCGCCAGATATACCTATAGCGATATATAAATTAGATGCTACTGGTTTACCTGTTTGCCCAACGTGCTCTCCATGTGGTCTCCAGCCTAAATCAGATACTGGCTTAGAGCAAGCTGTTGCTGCACCTAAAACTTCTGCTAATTCTTCTACCATTCCCCAATTTTCAGGGCCTTTTAATCCTCTACCACCAGAAACTACTATTTCTGCATCAGCAATACTTACTTTATCTGTTGCTTTGTCTACAGACTCAACGCTAACACCTGAGTCTGGTAATGAAGGTGAAAAATCTTCAACAGAAGCACTTCCGCCAGATTCAACTATTCCGAAAGAATTATTAGACAATCCAACGATTTTTACATCTGTATTTATTTCTGTATTTGCAAAAGCTTTATTAGTGAATGCTGTACGCTTTACTACAAATGGAGATGTGCTAGAAGGTGCTGCAACAACATTAGATGCATAACCTGCTTCTAAGCCTACAGCTAGCATTGGAGCTAAATATTTACAATCTGCACTAGAGCTTAAGATAACTACTTTTGCATCATCGTTTTTTACTGCTTGCTCAACTGCTGCTGCATATTTTTTTGCATTAAATTCATTTAAAGTATCATCTTTAATAGAAAGTACTTTTGTAGCACCATAGTTCCCTAAGCTTTCAGCATTATCTGCATTAATAGCAACAGCTGTTACTGTAGTGCCCATTTGTTCTGCAACGGCTTTTGCATAAGATACAACTTCAAAAGCTGCTTTTTTAAATTTTCCGTTTTCTGATTCTGTATATACTAAAACTGACATTATTTTTAAGTTTTAAAATCTAAATCTCAAATTTCAAAATCAATCTTTTGAGATTTAGATTTTGTTATTTATATGACTTTAGCTTCGTTGTGAAGTAAGCTTACTAATTCATCAATGTTGTCTGCATCTATTAATTTTACAGCTCCTTTAGGTGCAGGTTTTTCAAAGCTTACATCTTTAGTTTCTGAGCTAGCATCAATAGGTTCAATAACTGTTAGAGGTTTTTTACGAGCCATCATAATTCCTCTCATGTTAGGAATACGAAGATCACTTTCTTCAACTAATCCTTTTTGTCCTCCAATAACTAAAGGTAATGAGGTGCTAACAGTTTCTTTTCCGCCATCAATTTCTCTTATTGCTTTGGCGTTTGTACCATCAATTTCTAAGCCAATACATGTGTTTACAAAATTAGCATCTGTCATAACAGCTAACATGCCCGGAACCATTCCGCCATTATAGTCAATAGATTCTCTACCTGCTATTACTAAATCATAGCCACCATCCTTAACTACTTTAGCCAATTGTTTTGCTACGGCAAAACCATTAGTAGCTTCAGTGTTTATTCTTATTGCAGAATCTGCACCAATAGCCAAAGCTTTTCTTAGTGTGGGTTCAGTTTCTGGTCCGCCAACATTTACCACGTCTACACTAGCACCTTGTTTTTCTTTAAGCCACATTGCTCTGGTTAAGCCAAATTCGTCATTTGGGTTAATTACAAATTGGACACCATTAGTGTCAAACTTGGTGTCTCCATCAGTAAAATTAATTTTGGAAGTCGTATCAGGCACATGGCTAATACATACTAAAATCTTCATACTTGTATCTAATTTAAGTTATGTTATTGTAAATAATTGTACTAAAACGCTTGTGTAAAAACGATAGTAAAATCTCTGTTTTTTGCTAATTTTTAAGACAATTTTTATCCTAAAATATTGCGGTTACGAAGGTAATTATTTTATTTGAAATTTTTATTATGCGTGCATAATAAATTTTAAAGAAATTTGAGTCATCTATTTTTTCTTTTATTTATATTTTTGCTATTCGTTTAAAAACAAAAGAATGAAGACTATTCAATTTAGAGAAGCCATTGCAGAAGCTATGAGCGAAGAAATGCGCAGAGATGAAAGCGTTTATCTTATGGGTGAAGAAGTTGCCGAATATAATGGTGCTTACAAGGCATCAAAAGGCATGTTAGATGAGTTTGGACCTAAGCGAGTTATCGATACTCCAATTGCGGAGCTTGGTTTTGCTGGTGTTGCTATTGGCTCTACAATGACAGGTAATCGCCCTATAGTTGAGTATATGACTTTTAACTTCTCTTTGGTTGGTATTGATCAGATTATTAATAATGCTGCAAAAATTAGACAAATGTCTGGTGGACAGTTTAAGTGTCCTATTGTTTTTAGAGGTCCTACAGCATCAGCTGGTCAGTTAGCTGCAACACATTCTCAAGCTTTTGAAAACTGGTACGCAAATACACCAGGTTTAAAAGTGGTTGTTCCTTCTAATCCTTATGATGCAAAAGGTTTGTTAAAATCTGCGATTAGAGATGATGATCCTGTAATTTTTATGGAAAGTGAGCAAATGTACGGTGATAAAGGAGAAGTACCAGAAGGTGAATATACTATACCTATTGGTGTTGCAGATATTAAGCGCGAAGGTACAGATGTAACCATAGTGTCTTTTGGTAAAATTATAAAAGAAGCATATAAAGCAGCTGACGAGTTAGAAAAAGAAGGCATTTCTTGCGAAATTATAGATTTGCGTACAGTGCGTCCTATGGATAGAAAAACTGTAGTAGAATCTGTAAAGAAAACAAACCGATTGGTTGTGTTGGAAGAAGCTTGGCCATTTGGTAATGTAGCTACTGAAATAACTTATTTAGTACAATCTGAGGCCTTTGATTACCTAGATGCTCCTGTAGTTAAAATAAACACAGCAGATACTCCAGCTCCTTACTCTCCAGTGCTTTTAGAAGAATGGTTGCCTAATAGTAATGATGTTATAAAAGCAGTAAAAAAAGTTATGTATAAATAAATAAAACGTAGATTTCTACGTTTATAAAACTTCATTAGTAGCCTAAACTAAAGTTTAGCATGGTTATTGATGAAGTTTATTTTTTTTAAATTATGAAGCTAAGATTACTTGTCCCATTTTTATTTCTAGGATTTTTCACTGTATTTGCTCAAACAAAGGTTAGTGGTTACGTTTTTGATGAACAAAATGAACCTGTACCATTTGCTAATGTAATTTTTAAGGGTTCTACAGAGGGTACTATTACCAATGAAGATGGTAGATTTTATTTAGAATCTGAAGAAACTTGGGATGCTTTACAAATATCATTTGTAGGTTTCGAAATTCTAGAATATCCACTTACAAAAAAAGTGAATTACAACTTAAAATTCACATTAAAAGAAGAAGCAGCATCATTAAAAGAAGTCGTAATTGTAAGTGGTAAGCAATCTAAGAAAGCTTCAGAAAACCCAGCAATACGTATTCTAAAAAAAATATGGGAACGCAAACGTCAAAATGGTCTTAAGCAATTTAAGCAATATCAATACGATCAGTACGAAAAGGTTGAGTTTGATCTTAACACTATAGATAGCTCTTTAATTAAAAGTAAACTTTTTAAAGGAATGGAGTTTGTTTTTGAAAAGGTTGATACCTCTTCGGTTACAGGAAAGACATACTTGCCAATTTTCTTAAATGAGTCTGTAAAAAAAGTTTATGGTGATAATGAAATTAATGAAAAGCGTGAAGATTTAATAGGGAATAAAAACTCTGGTTTTAGTAATAATCAAGTGATTATAGATTTTATAGATGATTTATATTCAGACTATAATGTTTATGATAACTATTTAAAATTCTTCGACAAAAGTTTTGTTAGCCCTATAGGTAGAACAGGTGTGCAAACTTATAATTATGTACTGTCAGACAGTGCTTATATAGATAATAAATGGTGTTACAATATTATATATTACCCTAGGAGAAAGAACGAGCTTACATTTAAAGGAGATTTTTGGGTTAACGATTCTACCTATGCCATCAAAGAAATTAATCTTCAGGCTTCAAAAAGCGCTAACATTAACTGGGTAAAAGAAATCTACATAGAGCAAGAGTTTGAGGTTTTAAATGACTCAGTATTTTTAATTAAACGTGATTATTTCTTATCGGATTTTGCTTTTAATAAAAAAGAAAAATCAAGAGGAGTTTATGGTAAGCGAACTACCTTGTATGATAATTATAAATTCAATCAACCAAAAGAAGAAAAATTCTACGATAAGGTCGTTTATAATTACGATGCAGATGTTTACAATAGAGAAGATGATTTTTGGGAGAAAAACAGATTGGAAGTTTTAAATAAAGACGAGAAGGGTGTTTATAAAATGTTAGATACATTAAAGACCGTAAAAAAATTCAAAAGGTTGTATAACATTGGAAGCATTTTAGCTTCAGGATATGTAGAATTTCCAAGTATAAATTTTGATTATGGACCTATCTTTTCAACGTTTGGTTTTAATGATGTAGAAGGTATGAGATTGAGAGCAGGTGGAAGAACCTATTTTGGACCTAATGATTTATGGAGGCTTGAAGGATTTTTAGCTTATGGATTTAAAGATGATAAATTTAAATACGGAATTTCGGGTAAATGGTTGTTGGATAAGAAAAGTCGTTTTACCGTTTTTGGAGGTCAACGTAGAGATGTTGAACAAATAGGAGCAAGTCTTACAAGTTCTACTGATGTCTTAGGTAGAAGTTTAGCTTCGTCAGCCGTTATAGGTACTGGATCTAATGATAAATTAACAAACATTAGCCTCACTAATTTTGGAATGTCCTTAGAACCTTTGCGAAATTTTGAGATTCGATTAGATGGAAGTTTTAGACAATTAAGGTCTGCATCACCAACATTTAGTTTAGATTATAATGATTCTGAGTCACCAACAGGTGTGTCTTCTGAAGTCAATCAGTTTGAAAGTAGGTTGTCACTATCTTATTTTCCAAAACGACAAATGACAGGTTTTGGAGTAGAACGAAAAGAAAAGAATGATGATTTTGCCAGACTTTTTGCGCAAGTTAGTCGTGGTGATCGTAATTGGTTTGATAGTGATTTTAATTACACTAAAGTGCAGTTCTCTTATATACAGCCATGGCAAGTTGGTGGTTTTGGCAGGTTGACTACTTCAGTTGAAGCAGGTAAAACATATGGTGAGGTGCCTTTAGCTTTATTGAGTGTTGTGCCAGGTAATCAAACCTATTTTTCAATATATAACACATTCTCTCAACTCGATTTTTATGAGTTTGTTACAGATACCTACACATCGCTACATTTAGAGCACAATTTTAATGGACGCTTATTTTCTCGTATTCCTTTTTTAAAGAAGTATAATTTAAGAGCAATTGCAAGTATTAGAGGAGTTTGGGGAGAATTATCTGATAAAAATATTGCATTAAGTACAACAGGAAACCCTGTTGAGTTTCCTTTAGTTGCGCCAGATTCTAAAGTTTACTATGAATACAGTGTGGGTGTTGCTAATATCTTCAAAGTTTTACGAATAGATTTTAATTTTAGAGGAAACTATTTAGATAATCCAGATGCCAGACGATTTGGTGTTACAGGAAGTTTTGGGTTTTATTTTTAAACCCTTTTTAGACATTGCTTTAGTCTAATTCACTACATTTATAATGATAAAAAAGAGATAAAAATGATAAAAGAAAACCAATTAACATTTGATGTGTTAGTAGAAATACCAAAAGGTAGTCGTAATAAATATGAGTATGATTTTAAACTTAACAAAATACGTTTTGATCGTATGTTGTTTTCATCAATGATGTATCCTGGTGATTATGGTTTTATACCAGAAACCTTAGCATTAGATGGTGATCCTTTAGACGTTTTGGTAATGGGAACAGAGCCAACGTTTCCGATGTGTGTTATGGAAGTAAAACCAATAGGTGTATTTCATATGACAGACGAAAAAGGACCAGATGAAAAGTTAATTTGTGTACCTGTTTCTGACCCTGTTTGGAATCAAAAGAATGATCTCAGTGATTTAAATCCGCATAGAATAAAAGAAATTGAGCATTTTTTTCAAGTTTATAAAGATTTAGAAGAAAAGAAAGTTGACGTAGGTGGTTGGGGAAATGCAGATGAAGCGTACGATATTCTTAATAAATGTATTGAGAGATATAATAATAGCGATCACAAGACTAACGGAGACTTTGAGATTTAATTCTGTTATCGTGCAATAAAGAAAGCCCTTTTGCATATCTATGTGAAAGGGTTTTTCTATTAACATTTATTTAGTACTTTTGCCCAGTTTAAAAAGCGAATAACTAATCACAATAAATATAATATGGAATCATACATGATATATATGCCAATAGTGTTGGCAGTATTAGGACTGATCTACATGGTCGTAAAACGTTCTTCAATAATGAAACAAGATGCAGGTGATGGTAAAATGAAAGAAATTTCAGATCACATCTATGTTGGTGCTTTAGCATTTTTAAAGGCAGAGTATAAACTACTTACCTTTTTTGTTATAGGGGCAAGTTTGGCGTTAGCTGGTATTGCAGCTATAGTGCCAACGACACATTGGATGATTATTATAGCTTTTATAATAGGTGCTGTATTCTCTGCTGTTGCAGGTAATATAGGTATGCGTATTGCAACAAAAACAAATGTTAGAACTACGCAAGCAGCAAAGACAAGTTTACCTAAAGCACTAAATATTTCTTTTGGTGGTGGCACGGTAATGGGACTTGGTGTTGCTGGTTTAGCAGTATTAGGTTTAACAGCTTTCTTTATAATATTCTACCAGATGTTTATGGGAGGAGAGTGGACAAATACAGCAGACATGACTTTAGTATTAGAAACACTAGCAGGTTTTTCTTTAGGTGCTGAGTCTATTGCTTTATTCGCACGTGTAGGTGGTGGTATCTATACTAAAGCCGCTGACGTTGGGGCTGATTTAGTAGGTAAAGTAGAGGCAGGTATTCCTGAAGATGATCCTCGTAACCCAGCTACAATTGCTGATAATGTAGGAGATAATGTAGGTGATGTTGCAGGTATGGGAGCAGATTTGTTTGGTTCTTATGTAGCAACAGTATTAGCTGCAATGGTATTAGGAAACTATATCATTAAAGATATGGGTGGTGCAATAGAAGATGCCTTTGGAGGTATAGGTACTATTTTATTACCAATGGCTATTGCTGGTGCTGGTATTATTATTTCTATTATTGGTACATTTTTAGTTAAAATATCATCTAATGATGCAAAAGAAGCTCAGGTACAAAAGGCTTTAAATATTGGTAACTGGACATCTATTGGTTTAGTTGCTTTAGCTTGTTTCGGATTAGTTACATGGATGCTTCCTGAAACTATGAAAATGGAATTTTTTGGTGAAGGTTTAAAAGAGATTTCTTCAATGCGTGTGTTCTATGCTACTTTAGTAGGTTTAGTTGTAGGTGGAGCGATTTCATCATTTACTGAATATTATACAGGTTTAGGGAAAAAGCCAATCTTAAATATTGTACAACAATCTAGTACTGGAGCTGCAACTAACATTATTGCTGGTTTGGCTACAGGTATGATTTCTACATTTAGCTCTGTACTATTATTCGCAGCAGCAATTTGGGCATCGTATGCATTTGCAGGTTTTTATGGTGTAGCCATGGCTGCTTCTGCAATGATGGCAACTACGGCAATGCAATTAGCTATTGATGCTTTTGGTCCTATTGCAGATAATGCAGGTGGTATTGCAGAAATGAGTGAACAAGAACCAATTGTAAGAGAGCGTACAGATATTTTAGATTCAGTAGGAAATACAACTGCAGCAACAGGTAAAGGTTTTGCTATTGCTTCTGCTGCGTTAACTGCTTTAGCATTGTTTGCAGCTTACGTCACATTTACTGATATCGATGGGATTAATATTTTTAAGGCACCAGTTTTAGCAATGTTGTTTGTTGGTGGTATGGTGCCAGTAGTGTTCTCTGCATTAGCTATGAGTTCTGTTGGTAAGGCTGCTATGGAAATGGTAGAAGAAGTACGTCGTCAGTTTAAAGAGATTCCAGGTATTATGGAAGGTACTGGTAAACCAGAATATGACAAGTGTGTAGATATTTCTACTAAAGCATCTTTAAGACAAATGTTATTACCAGGTATTTTAACGATTGGTTTCCCAATAGTAATTGTATTAATAGGAATTTTAATCTACCCAGAAAACCATAAATTAGTTGCTGAAATGTTAGGTGGATATATGGCAGGTGTTTCTGTATCTGGAGTGCTTTGGGCAATTTTTCAGAATAATGCAGGTGGAGCTTGGGATAATGCTAAAAAATCATTTGAAGCTGGTGTGGAAATTAATGGTAAAATGACTTATAAAGGTTCTGATGCGCATAAAGCTGCTGTAACTGGAGATACTGTTGGTGATCCATTTAAAGATACTTCTGGTCCTTCAATGAACATCTTAATTAAATTAACTTGTCTTATCGGATTAGTAATTGCACCGATTTTAGGTGGACACGATTCTGACGAAGCACATGCTGCAACAGAAACTCAGCAAGCTAAGGAAATCATCTTAGATGAAGAGGTTTCAGAAATAGAAAAAGAAGATACTTTAGAAATTTCAGCAGTTACTAAATAATAAAACTTCACATTTAGATATAAAAAAACCACGTTAAGCAACGTGGTTTTTTTATATCTAAATTTTTCAATTAAAACAATCCATGGATTTCAGCATCTATTTTGTTAATGATGCCACCTAAATCCTCTGGATTAGCAACAAAATCTAAATCATCTACATCAATAATAAGTAGTTTGCCTTTGGTGTATTTTGTAATCCATGCCTCGTAGCGTTCATTCAATCTACTTAAATAATCGATACTAATGGTGTTTTCATAATCACGACCACGCTTATGAATTTGAGCTACCAAATTTGGTATTGTACTACGTAAATAAATAAGTAAATCTGGTCCTTTTACAAAAGATTCCATAAGCTCAAAAAGCGAAGAGTAATTTTCAAAATCGCGATTGGTCATTAAACCCATTGCATGAAGGTTAGGAGCAAATATATGCGCATCTTCATATATAGTTCGGTCTTGAATAATGTCTTTTCCGCTATTATGAATTTGGTTGATTTGACGAAATCTACTATTTAAGAAATATACTTGTAGATTGAAACTCCATCGTTCCATTTGATTATAAAAATCATCTAAGTATGGATTGTCTACAACATCTTCTAATTGAGCTTCCCACTTGTAGTGTTTGGCTAATAATTTAGTCAAAGTTGTTTTCCCTGCTCCTATATTTCCGGCAATAGCAACATGCATAATCTATTCTGTTTTAAGTTGATAGTGACGTAGAATTTCGTCGTCGTAAATATACAAGGTTTCATTCGTTACCAAAAACTGATTTATTAACAAATTAGAATGTGCAATAGGTTTTATCTTATTGCTGTTTTTAGAAAGTAAAAATAAATTTTCAGCATTTTTAAGTACCAAATGAGCTTTGCTAAAAGCCATTTTTTCATAGCCTTCATTTGGGTGTTTGGCTATTAAACTTCCGAAGTAATTATAGATGTATAAGAAGTTTTTTGTAAGCATATAGCAATTGTTATAATCGCTTTTAAGATCTAAAACTTCTGATTGTATAGGTACAGTTTTAAGCCTTGTTTTGTTGCTCTTGTAATCATATAGTTCTAGTTGTTGTAGGTCTTGATTAAAAAGCCATAAGGTATTGTCAAAACCAGTAGAAACAAAACTTACATTCTTATAGGTTGGTGTTGTGTTGAAATCTATTTTATAGATTTCAGCGAGACGATTGTCTAAAATTACAACGGTATTAAAATCTTTATAAAACAGGTTGATTTTTAATGGGTTGAAAGTGTTAGCAGAAGTGATTTCACTCAGCTGAAAGTTAGAGTAAGTAATTGTAGTGTCTTTAGTTTTTTTGTTGAACGTATTATCATCTGTAGAATAATATAAAGTACCAAAGGTGTCAACTCCAAAAATGTTTTTGGCTTTTAAGTGAGTTGAGTCTTTTATATGAATTTGTACTTGCTCTTGTGCTAGTAAAGAACAACTAAAAATGAAAAATAAATAAACAAACTTTTGCATAGGAAACAGAAAAATACAAAAATTGAACCAAATCTGATTGTGATTATAAACTTGTTTCAGAATCTAAAATTAGAGTAGAGCAAAATACACTTTTAAGACATTGAATAAATAAAGTAAGACAAAAATTAGCAAGAACTTTTAAACCGTTAATTTATACCCAAAGCCACGTATATTAATAATCTGTATGCTATTGTCTTTTTTTAGTTTTTTTCTGAGTTTTGTGATAAATACATCCATACTTCTTGCTGAGAAAAAATCATCTGTTCCCCAAAGTTTATTTAATATTACAGAGCGATCTAAAACCTGATTTTTATTCTTAATTAAATGAAACAATAAATGCGCTTCTCTGTGTGTGAGTTGTATAGGTTCTTCTTCTAAATATTGTAATTGCTGTTTAGGAAAATTGAAAGTGTAGTTGCCAACAGCTAAAATTTTTGACATTTTTTGAACCTTTGTTCTATTAAGAAGATTGTGAATCCTAACAATTAGTTCTTCCATACTAAAGGGTTTCTTAAGATAATCGTTACCGCCAATAGAAAAGCCTTCGACAACATCAGACGTTTGCGACTTAGCCGTTAAAAATATAATAGGAATTGTGTTGTCAATGGCTCTAATTTCCTTAGCTAAAGTAAAACCATCTTTTTTTGGCATCATAACATCTAGCACTAAAACTTCAGGATGATTTGTTTGATAGTTTTCAAATGCTTTTTCTCCATTTTCACATAAAATCACTTCAAAATCCCTTGTTTCAAGGCTTTCTTTTATAATCTGCCCTAACGCAGTTTCGTCTTCTGCTAATAGTAATTTAATTTTATCAGCCATTTGGAAGTGTAATTTTAAAAGTGGTTAGATCTTTCGCTAAATTTAAATCTATTGAACCGTTATGTTTTTCAATAATAGTTTTAGTGTAGTATAAACCAATTCCAAAGCCTTTAACATCGTGAGTGTTCCCTTTAGGAATACGGTAGAATTTTTCAAATATTCGATCTTTATTTGCTTTTGAGAGCGTATTACCATTATCAGAAATTAAAATATCGAAACTATTTTGTTGCGGAATTAAATCTACAGAAATGATTTTACCTCCATATTTTACAGCATTATCTAGTATATTGTTTATAGCATTTTCAAAATGAAAGACATCAAGTTGAGTTTCAGGTTTTTTTACTTTAAGACTAGCATTAAACTCCTTTTCAGGAAACTGAATTTTATATCTCTGCGTTAAATCATTTAGAAGTACAACCACATCAACAGTTTCTT
Source organism: Winogradskyella sp. (assembly GCF_025210595.1). Taxonomy (GTDB): domain Bacteria; phylum Bacteroidota; class Bacteroidia; order Flavobacteriales; family Flavobacteriaceae; genus Winogradskyella. The sequence goes on along the minus strand of NZ_JAOARH010000031.1, from coordinate 368 downwards.
TATTTAGTTCTAAATTGTCACTATCTAAAGTTGCAGTTTCAAGTAATTTTTCAACCATAATATTTAACTTGCCTAGTTGCTCAGAAGACATGTTAATGTATTTTTTGGTTTTTTCTTTATCATCTATAACATTAAAGTTGTTGATGCTCTCTAATACTACACCAATAGTAGCGATAGGTGTTTTAAACTCGTGTGTTATGTTGCTGATTAAATCGTTTTTTACTTCGGCTAATTGTTTCTGGTGCTTAATGATTTTTAAAAGATAAAATAAACAGCTAACAATTCCTAGAACAAGAAGCATTGACAGAATTAAGCCAAGTGTACTTCTTTTGAATGTTTCTAAGACAGGATGTTCAAAGTTTAAAATT
>NZ_JAOARH010000155.1 GCF_025210595.1 Winogradskyella sp. | reverse complement strand
ACTACAACGATTGTATTGAAAGAATTAACACTATCTTAGACCCAAAATAAATTTTACTCATGAAAAAACTACTCTCACTAACCGTATTTTTTTGTTTAGCATTACCAACACTTAGTTTTTCGCAAACACCACTGACTAAAGAGGAGAAAGTGAAAGCGATGTATGAATTGAATAAAAAAAACATTAAAACACAAGATTATAGTTTTATTGCTAGTTGGATGTTTAGTGATGACAAAAGAGCTGAAGTTTCTCAAAATGAGAAAACAATACAGATTTCCGATTCAAATATCGAAGGTGTTCTTTCTCAATTAGAAACCAACAAATCTTCTATTGAGTTAAAAGGTAATATGCAAAATTATAATGCCGAATTTGATGATGCTAAGCACTACATTACAGTTACTTTTACAATAGGTGTTTATAATGCTGTTATTGAAGTAAAACCTAATGGAAATGCATTTCTAACACTAAATTCTAATGGTAAGAAAATTGTACACTACAGAGGCTTTGTGAAGTAATTAATAAGTTATATATTTGTTTTAGTTTATTGAAGATACCATCACACTAGTAACATTATTTCTACGTTATCTTTTCTGGTTTAATACGATTCATTGTTAAGTTAATTAACTTGTTTGCATTATATATTTTCATAGGCAAGCATGTATATTATTAATTATAACAAAACACATTAAATGGGTCGATCTCAGCAGACATTTAGTAAAAGTGAAAAAGAAAAAAAGCGTTTAAAAAAACGTGAGGAAAAGCGCAAAAAAATGGAAGCGCGCAAACTAGCCAAAGAAGAAAACGGATCGGCTGGTATTCCTTTAGCTTATGTAGATCACAATGGTAATCTTACAGATACACCACCAGATCCTTCAATGAAAGTCAAGGTAAAAGCTAAAAACATTGAATTAGGAATTCCTAAGAAAGAAAATATTGAAGAAGAATTAGATCCTATTAGAAACGGTAAAGTTTCTTTTTTTAATAGCTCAAAGGGTTATGGCTTTATTTTAGATACTGCTACTAACGAAAAGTATTTCACACATATAAGTGGTATTATAGATGAGATTGCCGAAAATGATAAAGTAACTTTTGAACTAGAAAAAGGGCAGCGTGGTATGAATGCTGTTAAAGTTAAAAAGGCATGATAACTTTTTTCATTGTATTCTATGAACCCAACAATCATAAATATTGAAGAGAGAAAACTTATTGGTATAAAAAGCCAGATGCTGCAACATCAATTTGAAAATATTGTAGCACTCTGGAAACAGTTTATGCCAAAAAAGCATCTCATTAAGAATACCATCAATAATGAGTTAATTGCACTACAAGTTTACTCAGACTATGGTAATTTTAAAATTCCTTTTGATATTTGGGCTTGCGTAGAAGTATCAAACTTAGAAGCGTTACCAGAACAAATGCTATCTTTTATTGTTCCAGAAGGCTTATATGCTGTATTTCTTCATAAAGGGATGAATGCAGGTGCGACATACCAACGCATTATGTCTGAGTGGTTACCAGCTTCTGGTTATGCAATCGATGATAGACCTCATTTTCAAATTATGGGAGAAAACTATAAAAACGGAAGCCCAGATTCTGAAGAGGATTTTTATGTACCTGTAAAGAAAGTGTAGAATGTGTGGAGTTAAAAAAATCTTTATAGCTCTTCTGTTAATTATTATCCCAATTAATATATCTAGTCAAGAGGATAATATTTGCGATTGTTGCTCGTACGCTTCATTGCAGTACCAACAAGATTATGATGAAATATTTAGTCCTTCATTGATAAAATCTTTTAGATTTAAAGAGGTCAAGGTGTACACTGAATCAAAAAGTGCCATGGATTCTATCTCATCAAATAAATATCGTGAGATAAATTTTAAATTTAATGATGATGGACTCGTTGTTTTAAAAACTCATTATAATAGGATGGGTAAACCACATTCGACATATGAGCTTAAAAGAAATAGATATGGAAAAGTATCTCAACAAATTTTCAACTATATAGATAGTTTAGAACAAAAAGCTAGTTTTTTTAGTTCAGAAATAATTGATTATACATACGATACAAGAAGGAAGTTAATTAAAATAAAAGAAAGAGACTATAAAGGAAATATTATACCTGATGAAAAAGCAAAGTATACTCAATTAAGATATGACTCTAAAGATAGAATCGTCAAAGTTGTGAACCATAGAAACTATAATGATGAATCATCAATTTCTATAACAGAATATAAGTATTCTAATGATTCATTAAGCTCAACATTTCAAACTATAAGAGATGGAACACTTAGTGCTTCAGGTGAAAAGAAATATAATAATAATTGGAAAGAAGTTTCAAGTAAATTATATAATGAAAACTTAAAAAGTGATGCTTTTCAATATTATTATGAATATGATAGTGAAGGAAGGTTGATTAAATTTCAATCTATTTCTGGATCTGGCTCATTCGATGAATGCCCAGAAGACAATAGTTTTGTAGATATATACCTATATAATGATAATGGTTTCTTGTCTAGTATTGAACATGAGTTTGCAGGTAATTCTTGCAAAATGACATTTGAATATAAATAACTATTTAAAAAGCATTCGATAATCACAACCCGTTTTATAATTACTGCAACCAAAAGCGGTTTTTCCTTTTAGGATTTTGCCAGTTTTGCATTTCGGACAAGCATCACCAACTTTAATATTTGGTTTTTTGGTTTGTTTTGGTTCTAGTTTTAATTTATAATCGTCATCAAAACGTAATAAACCTTCAACACTTTGCGTATTGATTTTAAAACCTTTTAGATTCACAGTTGAACCCTTATCTAATAAGCGTAAAAACTGATTTTCAGATACTTTTTTACCAGCAAAACTAAAAGGTAAAGTAAAATCACAGCTTTTACCATAAAGATTACAACCATAAGCCGTTTTGCCTTTTAAAAGTTGTCCTTGTTGACATTTAGGACACGAACTTCCTGCCAAAGCTTCTTTTTTTGTTTTCGTCTTTCTTTTTAATCTCGACTTACCAACAGGATTGTTATTTACAGAAGATATAAGGGTTTGTACTTTTTCACTTCTTACTTCATATACCAAAGCATCTACCATACGTTTCATGCCTTTTATAAATACATTAGCACTGATTTTACCTTTTTCAATGTCTTTTAGCTGCTTTTCCCAGTTTCCGGTTAATTCTGCAGATTTAAGTAATTCATTTTGTATGGTGTCAATTAACTGAATGCCAGTAATCGTAGGCAGTATTTGCTTTTTGTTTCGCTTTATATACTTGCGCTTAAAAAGCGTTTCTATAATATTAGCACGTGTAGACGGACGACCAATACCATTTTCTTTCATTAAATCGCGCAATTCATCATCATCTACTTGTTTGCCTGCAGTTTCCATTGCACGCAAAAGAGAAGCTTCTGTATATTGTTTTGGTGGTTTGGTCTGCTTTTCCAAAAAAGAGGGTTCGTGCGGTCCTTTTTCGCCTTTAGTAAAAGTAGGAAGGGTTTTGTCTTTTGGGCTGCTTATCTTTTCATCTTTATTTAAGACAGGGTTTGCTGTAGCATCTTGTTTTTCAAAAAGCACACGCCAACCTTTTGATAAAATTTCTTTTCCTGTGGTTTTAAAATTTACATCATCTGCTTTTCCGATAACAGTAGTATTAGAAACTTTACAATCCTCATAAAAAACAGCTATGAATCGTCTTACGATAATATCGTAAACACGTTGTTCATTATATTGCAAATGGGTTTGCATTCCTGTGGGAATTATAGCATGATGATCGGTTACTTTTTTATCGTTAAAAACCTTAGAAGACTTCTTAATTTTATTGTTTAACAATGATTGTGTAAAACTTGAATAATCAGTAAGTTTAGACAGTATTCCTTTTACTTTTGGATAAACATCATTTGGTAAAAAAGTAGTATCTACTCTTGGATAGGTAACGACTTTCTTTTCATACAGTTTTTGAGCTATTTTTAAGGTGTCATCAGCAGATAAACCAAACTTGGTATTGCAATAAACCTGTAAGCCTGTTAAATCAAATAATTTAGGCGCATATTCAGTACCCTTTTTTTTGGTGACAGATACAATTTCAAATTCATGTGCTTTGACTTTATTTGCTAGTTTTTCGCCATCTTCCATTTTTAGAAAACGACCTTCTTCATAACTAAATAAAATATCTCTATATAAGGTTTGTAACTCCCAATAAGGTTGTGGTTTAAAGTTTTCTATTGTTTTAAAACGACTCACCAACATAGCAAGCGTTGGTGTTTGCACACGACCTACAGACAATACTTGTTTGTAGCCACCATGTTTTACAGTATACAGTCTGGTAGCATTAATCCCTAAAAGCCAATCACCAATAGAACGCGAAAATCCTGCATAATAGAGATTGTCATAGTCTGTTGACGGCTTTAAATTCTTAAAACCTTCCTTAATGGCTTCTGTGGTTAACGATGATATCCATAGACGTTTAACTTCACCTTTGTATTTTGCTTCTGTAATAACCCATCGTTGAATTAGCTCACCTTCTTGACCAGCATCACCACAATTAATAACAACATCTGCTTTATCAAAAAGACTTTTTACAATTTTGAATTGTTTTTTTATGCCCTCATTGTTTGAAACTTTTACCTGAAATTTTTCAGGTAACATAGGCAAGTTATTTAAATCCCAACTTTTCCAATAAGGTTTGTAATCACTAGGTTCATAAAGTGAGCAAAGGTGTCCAAAAGTATAAGTAACGGCATACCCATTGCCTTCAAAATAGCCATCGCGCTTTGTTGTAGCACCTAATACACTTGCTATTTCTCTGGCAACACTTGGCTTTTCGGCTATACAGACTTTCAAACTTTAATGCAATTTAAGTGTTGCAAAATAAAGAAAATAATAAAGGTTTAAAATGAAGCTATTAAATCTCTAAGATTAGTTTCTGACCAATTTTAAGAGTAGCATTCCTTTTTATTTTATTGGTTCTACAGATGGCAGCAACACTTGTACTATTACGTCTAGAGATTCTAGATAAAGTATCTCCTTTGCGTACCACATACACCTTGCGTTGCTTTACTAAACTGGCTAAAGCCTCTTTTTTAGATTCAAAAAGTGTCAGCTTAGCCAAACCTCTAGAGCTATGATACATGGCTCTGGTCCATTTGTGAGTTATCCATAAATCTTGAGAACGTATAGTGTTAGTTTCATCAAAATTAAAAAGATATTCAGGATGAATAAATTCACCTTTATAGCTTACACTAAGATGAAGATGACTTCCTGTTGAGCGACCTGTATTACCTCCTTTACCTAAAAACTGTCCCTTAGCAATAGTGTCATTAGCTTTTACACCAATGCGAGATAAATGAGCATAGGTAGTTTCTAAACCATTGTAATGACGCACAACTACAGTTTTTCCGTGCCCACTACTATAGCGCGCAAAACGAACAACACCATCGAGTACGGATTTTACAGAATCACCAGTAATTAAATCGATATCTATACCATTGTGTGGTCGTCCTTTTCGCCAACCAAAACGCGATGTAATAACTTTTTTTCGAGGAATGGGAGAAGCATACGTACTATCCGTAAATTGAATATTTAATGGATATTCTGGTGCAAAATTTTTATACGGATTATAAACCGTTGTGTCCCAATACTCGGCTTTAATATCTACGATACTATCTGTTTTTGATTGAACAGGAATTTCAATTTTCTCAACAAAAACAGCTTTTTTAAAAGTTGTTGGAACTGTAATTTTTAAGGTTTCTGAAAGACTATCGTTTTGTGAAAAGGCAAAGGTTAATCCTAAAAAAAATATAAAAGCGAATGAGAGGGTTTTCATTAATGCAAAAAAATAAAGCGTCAAAAAAGAACGCTAAATTAATACAAATATTGTTATCCACAAATTGCTTTTACATCAGCTAAAATAGCTTAATTTTGCAGCTTCATTTTTTATACGATATACATGTCTCAAACAAATCAAGCTGTTCAGGAAAAGAAAACAGATAAAGAATTATACCAATATCAACAAGGTGCTATTAGTCAAATTTTCGAAAAATTTGATACTGCACCAGAAGATTATCATCTGTTATATCAATTACCAACAGGTGGTGGTAAAACGGTTATTTTTTCTGAAATGGTACGTCAATATCTAAAGAATCATAATAAAAAAGTTTTAGTAATGACGCATCGTGTAGAGCTTTGCAGACAAACATCTGATATGCTTACCAACTTTGGTGTAACTAATAAGGTGGTAGACAGCAAGGCAAATCTAGACGATCAAGCAGAGTATTCTTGTTTTGTAGCAATGGTTGAAACGCTAAACAATCGTTTAAATGATAACAAACTTGATATTTCTGATGTTGGTTTGGTTATTATTGATGAGGCACATTATAATTCCTTCACAAAACTCTTTAAGTTTTTTGATAAATCGTTTATTCTTGGTGTTACAGCTACACCATTAAGTTCTAATAAGGACTTACCAATGAAAAAGAATTACGATGAACTTATTACTGGTGAAACGATTGAGAATCTTATTTTAAATGAATTTTTAGCACGTTGTGAGACCTATGCTTATGATATGGGATTAACTTCGTTAGAAGTTGGTTCTAATGGTGATTATACTGTGAAATCTTCTGAAGATTTATATACAAGTCCTGCAATGCTTCAAAAAACAGTAGATGCTTATAAAAAGCATTCCATGGGTAAGAAGGCCTTAATATTCAATAACGGTATCAATACTTCAATAAGTGTTTACTACGCCTTTAGAGAAGCTGGTTTGCCAATAATGCATTTAGATAATACGGCAACTAAAAAGCAGCGTAAGCAAATACTAGATTGGTTTCATGAGACACCAAATGCTATTTTAACATCAGTAAGTATTTTAACTACAGGTTTTGATGAACCTACAATAGATACTATTATACTCAATAGAGCTACAAAATCCTTAACCTTGTATTACCAAATGATTGGTCGTGGATCTCGTATTCTAAATAATAAATCTAAGTTTACAGTGATAGACTTAGGAAACAATTTATACAGATTTGGACCTTGGGGAGCAGACTTAGATTGGCAAGTAATTTTTAAATCACCTAATTGGTTTGCAGATCGTATTAAGAGTGATGAAGCTATTGAAGCTAATTTTAAACACGAATTGCCAGATGAAATTAAAGATGAATTCGCTAAGTCAGAAGAGACCTATTTTGATATAAGACAAACATATAAAGATGCTGTTGCCAAAGGTGAATCCTCTAAAGTAGTGCTAGAGCGTTCTATAGAACATCATGCTAAAATTTGTATAGAGAATAGTGAAGATGTCTATGACGCTTTAGGTTTAGCTAAATTACTTAAAGACGATATTAACCAGCGTATTGAGATCTATGCAAAATGTATTAGTAAGAGCACGCATAACTTCTTAAAGTGGCTAAAAGACGATTATAAAAAGAAGCTCAACACATATTTAAGAACTAATTTTGATGAGAAGTTCGAAGAAATTCATGGCTATCCACCAGAGGATTAATCCCAAAATCTACAACGTAAAACATTAAATATATGCTTTCAAATTTATTAAATAAGCTTAAAGGAGGAAAAAACATAGATGCTGAGATAGGGAAGTGGACAAAGGATGAAGCTGAGTATATCCTTTTAGTAGGATCTGAATCTGGAAAAACAAATGCCTTTGCCAAAGCGTTTTTATATGGTTTAGTAAAAGCTGGAAAAACCGTTTTTATGGATGATCTAGACAATTACACTACTTATAAAAAGGCAAAGTACTTTTTAGTATTTACGGCTACTTTTGGTGATGGTGACGCACCAGGTAATGCAGTTAATTTCTCAGACCTGCTTAAAGAAGTTAAGCCTATAAACCCAATGGAATATTCAGTAGTTGGTTTTGGTTCTACTGTATTCCCTAACTTTTGTCAGTTTGGTGTAGATGTTAACACTTGGTTAAATGAACACCCTAGCTTTAAGCAACTTACTCCTTTAGTAAGAATAAACGAACAATCTAATGCAGAATTTAGAAGTTGGTTGTCGCTTTGGAATCGTACTATGAATTTAAACATTAGAGCTAAATTACCACACGAAAAGAAAGCATTAAAACGACAAGAATTTGAGGTTGTTGAGTGCACAGATCTTAATGTAGATGACACAGCAGTAATTCGTTTAAGACCTAAAAAAAATGTAAAGTTTCAATCTGGAGATTTATTCAATATTATTCCTAATGATTCTGAAAAACCAAGATGGTATTCCATTGCTCGTATAGATGATGATGTTGTGTTAAGTGTTAAAAAGCACGAGCAAGGTCTTTGTTCATCGTATTTATGCAACTCAAAAGTAGGTGATATTATTACTGCTGCAATTGAAAAAAATGCAAAATTTCATTTTCCTACTGAGGCACCTTCGGCATGGTTAATTTCTAATGGTACAGGTATTGCACCTTATTTAGGTATGATTACAGAAAGTGTTTCTACTACTACGCATTTAACTTGGGGAGGTCGAACCGAAGCATCATTCGATACTTATAAAAACTATATCGAAGATGCCTATAATGAAGATAGAATTGAATCTTACGAGCTAGCACTTTCTCGTACTGAGAACAAACAATATGTTCAAGATGTACTATCGCAACAAAAAGAAAAAATAGCTGACTTATTTGAAGAAGGTTGTGTCTTTATGATTTGTGGGTCTATGGCTATGCAACATGCAGTTCTTAAGGTTTTGGATGACATTACATTATCAGAATTAGATAAGCCTCTAAGTGCTTTTCAGCATAGCGGACAATTACTTACGGATTGTTATTAATAGTTAATATAAGAACTTAATGTTTTTATTTAAACATTAAACTCTATTTTAGAATTACTTATTTTAAAGTATCACCCAATCATTTAGTTTTAACGAACCATTTGTTTGGGTGTTTTTTTATTCCATTAAAACTCAATAAAGGTATTAGTACAAAAACAAGCAATGCGCATTACTACCATTAAAATCAACTATTCCCTATAAAACAAGACACTTTATGTTGTCTAAATTTTGTCTGCAATTATAGGGCAAATCATAATTAGAGACTGATCGATATAGTTTTGCTTCGAAATACAAAACGTAACCAAAAATTCGAAGCAAATGAAATATATTTCAGAAGTATGTAAGCTTTTATGTATTAGCTTTTTTCTCTTAACTAGTGGAGTTCATGCTCAAAGTTTAAGCTTGCAGGAGTTTGTAACACGTGTAAAAGCTGAAAATGTTGCTTTAAAAATAAGTAGTACTGCTATTGATTTAGCGAAGGAAGATTCCAAAATAGCGAGATCTACTGTGTTGCCAAATGTTGAAATCAGTGGTAATTTTAGAAGAGATTTAAATAAAAACTACCTATTTATAAATGATCCTTCGGGAGGCTTGGTAAGGCTTAGAACTAATTTCAATAATAGTATTAATGCAAGTGCTGTATTAAATCAAACGCTTTTTAATGCTAAAATTTTTGATGCACTCAAGTTGGTGAAACTATCTGAAGAGTTAACTGTTCTCAATCATTTAAATCAGGTGAAAGATGTTGAAGCCAATGCTTCTACGATGTATTGGCAAGCTGTTTTGCTTAAAGAAAGTGTAAATGTTTTAAATGAAAATTCTCTATTAGCAAAATCCCAATATGAGCAACTTCAAAAGTTATTTGATAAAGGTGTTGCAAGTCAATTAGAATTACAAAAATTCGAAATTCTTTATAAAAAAACGATTCCAGAGCTACATCGAACCAAAAATAAATATGCAGCTATTTTAAATGAATTAAAACTTATTGCCAATATTGATTTGTCTAGTGATCTTCAATTAAGGGATGATTTAAAAACACTTCATGAAGCTTTAAATTTTAGCCAATTAAAAGTTGAGATTGATAATCAAACACAACTTAAGATTTTAGAAAAGGAAGTTGAGATTAGTGAAAAAGAAATCTATGCTAAGCGAAAATTTTGGTTCCCAAAGCTAGATTTGGCAGCCGCATATGATTTCAATTCTCAGGATAATAATTTTAGGTTTAATAAGAACAAGAACAAATTGTTTTTTGCACAAATTGGAATTAATATTCCAATATTTTCAGGAGGAAAACATAAAGCAGAGATAAATAAGGCGAGAATAAAAAAAGATATCGCCGAACAAAATTATCTTCAAACCAAGAGTGTACTTCATAAAAATTTAGAAAACGCCATTCACAATTATAATACTGCTGTTGATAATATTCAGCTTTATCGCGAGACCGTTGTTTTGGCATTAAAAGAATTAAATATTCTTGAAAAGCAGCTACAATTAGGAGTTATCACATCAACAGATCTTAAAGAGAGTAGAGTACGACTTAAGCAAGCTAAACTAGATGAACTTAATAGCTATTTAGACTTACATATAGCTAAAATTCAAATACAACGTATAACAACAGCAAACCAATAAAATATAAACGATGAAACATATAATTAACATAATTGCGCTATGCACATTGATACTATTTACAGCTTGTGATTATGAAGTAGAAAAGGAAGCTATTCCTGCTAAATCTGCTATCAATGTTAAAACCTTAGTGCTAGAACAAGAACAAATAAAAGAAGAGAAAACCTTTTTTGGGATGTTGTCATTTTCAAAAAGCACCTCATTTAAAGCGCAGCAATCAGGAATTATAACACAGCTTAATGTCAATCCTGGGCAGTTTGTAAATAAAGGTGATGTACTTGTTGTATATCCACCAATTAATCATCAATTACGTATTAACGAGGTAAAAATAGAACAGGAGAAATTAGTAGAAGATTATCAGCGTCAAAATGAACTTTTTAAAGTTGGAGCTGTATCAAAGGTGTCCGTTCAAAATCAGAAAGCACAATTGGACTTATCCAATAATAGAATTCAACAATTGCAGCGCGTTAATACTATTGTTGCACCATTTAATGGTGTAATTACTCAAACTAATGTAAATCTTGGTGACGAAGTTGAATTGGGTAAAACGCTATTTAGTTTATCAGAAACCAATAGGGTTAAAGTAGATTTTTATGTGACTTCTCAAGATATTCAATCTTTTGAAGTTGGCGCAAAGGTTACAGCGTTGATTCATGATAAAAAAGTTAGCGGTCGTATTTCTAAAAAAGCAATGCAATTTGACGAGAAAAGAAAAGCATTTTTAGTCACAGCAACTTTTGAAGGTAAGAAGATCACATTTACAGGAAATACTGTTGAATTGATTGTTGAAACTAAGTCCAATCAATCTGTTATAAATGTTCCGTCTAAAGCTGTTAAATCTTTAGGTAAGCAGCATTATGTTTATGTGGTAGAAAAGGATACTGCAAAACTAAAGAAGGTACGTATTGGAAAGCAAACTGAAAAGTTTATCCAAATTCTAAAAGGTTTAAAAGCTGAAGATATACTTATCGTAGAAGGCTCAGATAAACTAGATGATAATAGTCCAATTTCAATTGTAAAATAATTTAGAACGTATTACGATGAAGATCACAAAATTTGCAGTTGACAGACCTGTAACCACAGCTATGGTGTTTTTAGCAATGCTGCTGTTTGGTTTTATGGCATATCTAAAATTACCAGTTAATTTAATGCCTGAAGTTAATTTACCAGCAATGGTTATTATAACCGATTATCCTGGTGCAACACCTGGTGAGGTTGAATCTGAAATAACCAACTTGTTGGAAAAAGAAGTTGCTACCATTAATGGTTTAAAAATAATGCAATCGTATTCTATGCCGAATATGTCTATGATTATTACACAGTTTGAACTCGATAAAAATCAAGACAAGGCTATGGCCGAATTGCGGAATAAAATAGATCTGGTTGTCTCTTATCTTCCAAAAGAAGCAAAATTGCCATTTGTGAGAAAACGATCCAAACCTCTATTAGCACCTTTTAGTATGAATAGTGGATCTGTTGTGGATCTTATTGTGACAGGAAATATTGATGCTAATGAACTCTATCAATTAAGCCGTAAAGAGATCAAAGACAAAATTTCTCGAATAGATGGTGTAACAAAAATTGAATTTGGTGGAGGAAAGCTAAGAGAAATTCAGGTGGAAATAGATAAGAAAGCACTCTATGATCTAGGAATGAATGTTACAGATGTGTCCATGCAATTAAAGGATAATAATGTAGACATGTCTGGCGGATTTATAGAAAGTGGAGATACAGAATCTATTATTAAAACAGGAAAAAAATACCATTCAATACAAGATGTCAAAAAGACCTTTATAGCAACACCTTATGGCGAAAAACGCTTGACTGATTTTGCGAGAGTCAAAGATACTTTCGCTACTTTTAAGTCGGATGCTTTTTTCTATGATGGGATTCAGAAGAAAGAAATGAATAACATTATAAGTATTGGTGTTCAAAAGAGTAGTACAGCCAATGCTGTTGCCATTGCAAAGGAGGTTAAAAAACTAATTCCAGAAATTCAAAAAAGCTTACCAGAAGGCGTTACTATTAGTTTGCCATTTGATTCTTCAGAATATATTGAAAGCTCTGTAAATGATGCTTTGATGAATGTGATTTTAGGAATTCTTATTACAGGATTGATTCTCTTTTTGTTTGTGAATAATATTAAAGCCACAATAATTGTTAGTATATCTATTCCGGTATCATTAATCATCAATTTTATAGCAATGCGCTTTTTTGATGGATCGTTAAACATGATGTCTTTAATGAGTTTTTCTGTAGCCATTGGTGCTTTGGTATCTAATTCGATCGTGGTTTTAGAAAATATATTGAGACTCAAGAAAGAAGGAAACTCTATTAAAGAGGCTTGTGTTACTGGTACACAAGAAGTGTTTTCAGCGGTTTTAGCATCTACAGGAACCAATCTCGTAGTATTTCTTCCAATAGCAACCATGAACTCTATTGTTGGTGCGTTTTTTAAAGAATATGCTTTAGCTATTTCTTTTGCTACTATTTTCTCTTTATTGGTTTCAGTAACCTTAACACCAATGCTAGCCTCGTTATTATTAAAGAGTGATCCAAAACCATCGAGGTTTTCAAATTGGATTATGGTACAATTTGAAAAATTAGAGCGTGTATATGAGGCATCATTACGTCAATTAATTTCTAACCGAAAAAAGCCTATTAAGTTATTTGCAGTGATGTTTACGCTTTTCATTTTAAGTATGGGTTTAATGAGTTATATAGGGTTTGAGTTTGAACCCGATTCAGATAATGGCGATTTGTATGTAGAGTTAGAAATGCAACCAGGAACTTCGCTTGAGAAAAACCGAGAACTCACAAAATTGGTAGAAGCAAAAATTGCAGCTTATCCTGAAGTCAACGCTGTTTTAAGTGTTTTAGGAAGCAAAAATAGTTTTACTAAAGGTGCCAATTATACCAACATATCTGTGAAATTAAATAAAAGTGTAGCACGTGAACAATCAAATGCAGAAATTGGTGAAGCCCTTTTAAATGAATTGAAGCAAATTCCAGAAATAAAGCCAGTTGTAGCAACGACAAGTTCTGATGAAGGTAGTGGTGATTTAGGTTTTATGATCAAATCCAATAATAATCTACATCTCATGCAAGCTAACGAACAATTAAGAGCATTAATGAAACAAGTGGATGGTGTAATTTCATTTGAGTCCAGCTTACGAGATGGTCCACCATTAATTCAATTTCAGCCCAATAAGCAGTTGTTGGCAGAATTAGGGATTTCTGTAAATGAATTGGCATTAGTGATTAGGAGTGCTATTACGGGAGTAAAGGCAACAGTGTTAAGCGATAATGATGTAGAGTATAAGATTAACATCAAAGTGCCAAAAACACAAGTAAATACAGTAGAACATATTAAGCAATTACCAATTCATACTAGAGAAGGAATGTTTACTATTGGGCAATTGGCAGAAGTAGCTTTTGAGAAAGCACCAGCTCAGATTTTGCATAAAGAAAAAACCAAAATTGCTGAATTTAGTGCAACCTTAGCACCAGGCGCTATTATGGGTGATGTTAGAGCAATAATTGACGAAAAGTTAAAAGCCATTCAATTACCACCATCTGTAGATTTTAAATGGACAGGTAATGTAGAAGAACTCGATGATACCATGACAGATATGTTATTAACGTTTTCGCTTGCCTTAGTATTAATGTATATGTTATTGGCGTCTTTGATGGAAAGTTTATGGCAGCCATTAATCATATTTACAACGGTTCCGATGGCAATGATAGGTGTGTTTGTTATTATGTTTTTGTTCGGAACAACTATGAACATCATGTCCTTAATGGCAATTATTACTTTATTAGGTTTAGTGGTAAATGATGATATTCTAATTCATGATTATACCGAACAGCTCATGCATAAGCGAAAGATGAACATTTTTGACGCTACCGTTCTATCTGGGAAAACAAAAATGAAAGCAGTGATTATGACTACAGTTGCCATTATCTTTGGAATGCTTCCAAATGCTATAGGATTGGGTGATGCAGGTGCAGAATTTAGAATGCCAATGGCAATTGTAACTATTGGAGGTATGCTAACTTCAACTGTTTTGACTTTGTATTTAATTCCGTCCTTATTTTATGTGATTAGAAGTAGAAAAAAGATGAGCCGATAAATCAAGACACTTTTCTAGTATAAAATGAAGTCTAGAATTATAGGGCAATTCAATAATAGCATAGTCTCAGGGTACTTTTGCTGAAGATTTAAAATAGAAAGGATATGAAAAAAGCATCGCAAACAGAAATCATAAAATTCATAGTGGTTATGATCGTTTTTTTAGCGGGAGCCATTGCAATGATGATTTATAAAATACACAATCCAATTTTATGGATTATTTATGTTACCATTTGGACTTGGGCAGAAATGAAAATAGCAAAAAACTTTCATTTAAAATGGTGGGCTTGGATGCTCATCATCGGTGGAATATTTTTAATAGACTTTGTAATTATTTCATATATAAATTAAAATACTATAGACTTATGAAAGCTTCTAAAACCTATTTTTTATTGGCATCAGAGGACAGTTATGATCTTTTTACAGAGCACATAGATACTTTGCTGTATAACTCTAATGATACTTATGTTCATGCATTTTTACTTAGGAATTCAAAAAATGAAGAGATTAATAATACTGCTGTAAAGCAATTAAGATCTATTTATTTTAATCGGTTGATATGTAAGACTATAACAAATGACGCGAAATATTATTTTTTACCTTTTTTTAATGCATTTAATACGTTTGATCAGCAACTTAGTGAATGTGTGAAAAATTATAAAAACTATACTTCAGAGGAAGAATATATACTCATAGGCAGCACAAAAAGTCTAGCTTCATTAAAAAGTTTATTATGTCATCACATTGATGAGAATGCTAAGTATCACTTAGTAGATCACAAAAAAATTGTAGCATCCTAATGACATACGTTTTGGTATGTTTTAATTTGGTAGTTTTTGATTGATGAAAAGCAGAGATTTAGGTCTCTGCTTTTTTTTAAAATATTACTTTTGCTTCATGAGTTTATTAAATTTAACACCACTATTAAGTACAATTTTAGGCTTTTCTCTTACGTTGTTTATTCTTTTTAGAAGAGCAGGACTTGGCCAGAATAAGAAAATAAGATTAGTACTTTGCGTATTAGTATTGGTTTATGCTTTAAATTCTCTAGATAATTATTTAGATATAAATGATCTAGCCTTTGATGTTCAAGGGTTTTCATACTTGTTTTATCATATTACAGGCTATTTGTTTTTTTATTTTATTTCGCTTTTTGCTAAATATGAAATCAACTTAAAAAAATGGATTATACTGTTGATCATTCACTCGTTGTTAAGATGGTCCTTGTTTTTACCTCTATTAGAGTTTGATAATATTACAGAATTGATTAATTCTGATGAAGCCGATGATTTATTGGAGCTTTTTGGACTGGAATATCTTATTTCTAGCTTAATTAATGTTGGTTTAACGGTTTATGCATTTTACCGTTTAAATAAGAAGCCGTTATTATTATCGCTGGATGTCAATCAAAAGAACCATTATAAGTGGATTAAAATAGTCATCATTTTATCGGTTTTACTGCAAATTGGGAGTTTTATTAATGCAGTAATGAATACCAATGATTTTACCAATTTAGATTTCTATCTAAAACTAGATACACTATTAATTGCGGTTTTCTATTTCATTTTTGCCTTTTCGGTAATGCACTTTCCTGTATTTGCGTTTACCGGAAACTTTGAAGATTTACCAGAAGAAACTAAACAAAAGTATGTGAAGTCGTCATTAAAAGATTCATCAGATTTGTTTAATAAAATTCAAACTATTGTAGAAACTGAAGCTTTGTATTTAGAATATGATTTAAAATTAAATGTACTTGCCGAAAAGCTAGATAAATCGGTACATCATATTTCTCAAGCAATCAATCAAAATGCAAATATGAGCTTCCCAGATTTTATTAACAACTTTAGAATAGAAGAAGCGAAGAAGAAATTATTAGAGCCCAAACCAGATACCATTTTTGCAATTTCTTTAGATGTTGGCTTTAATAGTAAAGCTGCTTTTTATACGGCTTTTAAAAAATTTACTAGCCAAACACCAACCGAGTTTAAAAAACAGAATAAGCCAACGTAAAAGCAACTCTGGCATCATAAAATTATCTTTTTTTACCCAAATTGCGTTTGGAGGAAGAAGAAGTTATGACTGTGTTGTAACCATTAAGTAGTTAGAATTTTTTAGCCATGTCTTGCTTCAGTTTTACTTAAAGTGAAGCATGGTTTTTTGTAGTATCTTCGTAGGGTATGGAAGCACATTTAGTTGAGATCTCAAAGTTTTTTGAAACAGAATATCCTTTAAATAAAGAAGGGCTTCAGGAGTTATTGCATTTATTTCAGTTAAAACACTATAACAAAGGCGATATCGTTTTAAGATCTGGTGCAGAGGAAACCCAATTGCGTTTTTTGAATAAAGGAATGCTCAGAGAATATTATGCGACGGCTTCAAAAGAGACTAATATTAATTTTTATACGAAACCACAGTTTATTACAGATTTAACCGCTTTTAATAATGACTCCAAAACCAAAAAGCACCAAGAATGTTTGAGTAAGGTGGAGTTGTTAGTAGTTCAAAAAACAGCGTTTAGACAACTTCTTAATAAGTACCAATGTGGACAATCTTTTATAGAGATGTCATTTCAGAGATTGTTGAAGCATAAAGAGTTGTTAGAATTTAATCGCATCACCAAAACATCAGAAGATCTGTATCAAGAACTCTTTATCTATAAACCAGAATGGTTAGAGTTGATTCCGCAATATCACATAGCCTCTTATTTAAATATCACGCCAGAAACCTTAAGTCGTATTCGTAAACGCATTTCTTGATTCGAATCAATGGAAATGATGTGAGGACCATAGAACTTTGCACTTTAAAATTGTAACTCATGAACATACATCATTTAAGAAATGCAACTTTGGTAATAGAAACCAAAGACAAAGTGATTTTAGTAGATCCTATGTTAGGCGATAAAGGCACATCAGCACCTTCGTTTACCTTGTTTAGATTTAAAGCTCAGCGCAATCCTATTGTGGGTTTACCAGATCATGCGATGTCTATTGTTGAAAAAACCACACATTGCTTGATTACGCATTTGCATCCCGATCATTTAGATAAAGCTGCAGAGCAATTTCTAAAGCAGAAAAATATTCCTGTAATCTGTAGTGTTAAAGATGAAAAGAAACTCAAGAAAAGAGGCTTGAATGTAGAGCAAACGATTAACTATTGGGAACCGAGTTCTTTTTTAGGAGGCCAAATAGAAGGTATTCCAGCTAGACATGGTTATGGGTTTGTAGCAAAACCAATGGGAAATGTGATGGGCTTTTATATACAATTACCAGACGAAAAATCTATTTATCTAAGTTCAGATACGATTTATACACCAGAGGTTCAAAAGGTCTTACAAAACTATCAACCCGAATTGGCAGTAGTAGCGAGTGGTTCTGCGCAAATGGATATTTTTCAGCCTTTGCTAATGACTTTAGATGATGTGTTGAGATTTGTAAAAGATGCACCACATAAAGTACTAGCAAATCATATGGAAGCGGTTAACCATTGCCCAACTACACGAGAGCAATTAAGAACAGCTTTAGTTCAGGAGAATTTACAAGATAAAGTCTTTATTCCAGAGGATGGTGAGTGTATAGCGTTTTAAAACATTTGGATTGTAGGAAAAAACAATTAAATTTCGAGAACTTATTGCTAATGCCATATTCATAGATTAAGATTTTCATGGCGTTAAATTTTAAATTTAAAAAGTAATCGTATGAAAGTTCAAAAGGAGGACGCTTCAAAAGATATGCAATGGACATTAAATGGCTTTTGGTTTATAGCAACTGATGGATGGAAAATATCAGAGGTGTATGAAGATTATGACTCTAAAATTATAATTGTTGACGAAAGCGATGAAAATAAAGAACATTGGGAGCATACGGACTATGGCACAATTATAATTCCTAATAATGAGCATAAAATAGATCCTGAAACTGGAAAGATTTTAAATCATAAAGAGTGGTCAAAATATTATTCCTATGAACCGAAGGAAGTATTTAGTGCTGATAAAAAACTAAAGTTAATAACACAACGTGTTTATGAGGCGGAAAGAAATTCAGATGGAATTAGTGAAGTTTTAAAAGAGGTATCTACTGGTAAGACCATAGCTTCTTCAGAAAGCATTGCATTTAGAGATGACAAGCATACAAATCTATTAGAAAAGCACTATGATAATTTACATTTTGAAAAAGAAATAGAAGAAAAGACGGCTGCGATGCTAACATTAGAAGAGTTCTATCAAAAAGAACTTGGAAACTTAAAAGCTAGAGATCTTGTTTTGAAGTTTATCAAAAACCAAAAGGTGTTTGAATTACGCTATGATGGACATTGTTTTGTGTTAAAAAAGATAATTGAAGCGAAAGGATTCATTTCTGTTTTTAGAAAAACCAAGACGAAAATCATTGAAAAGTTTAAAACTATAGAAGATTTTGTTGATGACTTTTTTAAGGATTCAAACTGGTTCGTTACAAGTTCACCTATGCAAAGAGATGAGAATAGAACGAATAATGTATTTAAGAAATTCGCTATCTATTATTTCAATGCTTTAAGACGTAATCATGATTTTTCATTCGAAAGTTATCATGCTATTCAACGTTGGGAAAACTACTTTTATGAGTCCGATACTATAAAATCTTCAGAGTTTAAACAGTACTGTCCTAGTTGTAAAACTAAAATATCATATAATCCAAGGTATCCCAAGTCGCTTTGTAGAGATTGCTGTTCAAAACCAATATTGGACGAAGAAGGCAATGTGTTGCAGTTTACAAATGTTGGTTTTTCTGGAGGTTTAAAAATTATTTATAAAACTAAAGAAGGTGCTGTTTTGAGAGAAGATACGAGCCAGATAGAAAAGTTATGTTTTATAGATGGTGAAAAATATATTGCAACTGAGGCACGTTTTGGAGGTATTGTGATTCAAACTGAAAGATAAATAATATCTTAGAGCTATGTCCAAAACCCTTCCACAAATAGCATTCAAAACGCGCTATCCTGAAGTTTCAGGAATTGAAGTCATTCGTTTAGAAGAGATACGAGATCGTGTAGAGGACTTAACCCATTCGCCACAGCATCCACATCAAATAGCATTTTATAAGCTAGTCTATTATACCAAAGGGAAAACACAACATTTGGTAGATTTCAAATGGTATGATGTTGAAGAAGATACTGTTTTGTATTTATCCAAAGGGCAAGTCAATGCCTTTAAATTCAATCCAGAGATTGAAGGTTATGTTATTCTATTTACCGAGGACTATTTCAAAAAGCAACTTAATACCATACCAAAATATACTGTGGTGCGCTTATTTACCTCACATTTGTTTGAACCCAAAATTCAAGTGCCTCAACATTCAGCAGTATTAAAATACATAGAGCTTTTATATCATGAGTTTTATAAACCTTCAGAATATTTCAATAAGAAGAACATTATAGATAGTTTGTTCAATATTATATTTTCTAAAGTTGAAGCTTTAAAAAAACATCAAACGCATGCTGTAGAAGACTCAGATAAATTGCAATTGTTTCTCAATATTCAAACCTTACTCAAATCACAATTCAAGAGCCATAAGAATGCCGATTATTATGCACAGCAATTGCATATTACTTACAAACATTTGAATGTGACTTGTAAAGCTATCATTCAAAGTACAGCCAAACAGTACATAGATGCTTTTGTGATTTTGGAAGCCAAACGAAAGCTGATTAATTCGAGTATTAAGAGCACAGAACTTGCTTATGACTTGGGCTTCAATGAAGCTACTAACTTCGTGAAGTATTTTAAAAAGCATACAGGATTTACCCCAAATGCGTTTAAAAAAATGTATTCATAGTGGTGTTGGTTCGATTTTCACCATTTTTATCGTCATATTAACCTTTAGCAAACTTGTGCTTGGTTATAATTTTGCATCATCAAATTGAATAAAAAACTTAATGATGAAACGTATAACCTCAATTTTGTTCGCGGTTTTATTAATAACCAGTTGTAATACAGCTCAAAATAAAACAACCGAACAAAAATCAAACACAACTAAAGTCATGGACAATTTAAAAACTACAGCAGAAAAAGCACAACAAGCTTTCTTTGGTGATTACGACGCTGAAGGCGTAAAAACCTATTTCAAAACCGATTATATTCAACATAATCCACACGTGCCAACAGGAATTGAACCTGTGTTAGGATTTTTACCAGTTTTAGAAAAAGCACAAACTACTTATACAACGCATCGTATATTGCAAGATGGTGATTTTATCATATTCCATAACTCGTATGATAATGCAGAAGCTTTTGGAGCCAAAGAAGTAGTGACTTTTGATGTATGGCGAATGGAAGATGGTCAAGTTGCTGAACATTGGGATAACATTATGCCAAAAGCTGAACAAACGGCAAGTGGTAGAACGCAAGTGGATGGACCTGCACAAATTACAGACTTAGATAAGACAGCGTCTAATAAAACTATTGTTAGCAACTTTGTAAATGATGTATTATTTGGAAAAGCACCAGAAAAAATCACAGATTATATAAGTACAGAACAATATGATCAACACAATCCAATGGTTAAAGATGGTTTAGCTGGACTTACAGAAGCTATCGCATATTTGACCTCACAAAATGATATGTTTATTTATAAAAAAACGCATAAAGTTTTAGGAGAAGGCAACTTTGTATTGGCGATGAGTGAAGGTGAATGGCATGGAAAGCCACATGCATTTTATGATTTGTTTAGACTAGAAAATGATGAGATCGTTGAGCATTGGGATGTCATTGAAGAAATTCCATCAGAGATGGCACATAACAACGGAAAGTTTTAGAGATTAATAGGAGATATATTTTTAAGCCATTTCATTTTTTTAGAGTGAAATGGCTTTTTTACTTATAGTCTCTTTTAATAATTTAAGGCTCTACTTTAAATAGATTTTCCCTTATAAATTAAGCAATTCACAAGGATGTCGTAAAGATGTCGTAGTTGTGACGCTCTCAATGACTAGCTTGTCTAATTACATTTGTTTAAGAAATTAAACAGTTAAGAATAATGAAAACACAAGTTAGGTCTAAGCACCAAAAAAATATATTTCAGCAAGCATTACAATTGTCAAAAACACCTATTATAATAGCTTGTTTTGTCACACCAATTCGATTTATTTTAGAATACCTAGGATTACCAGAAGAAGCAATTTTTATGATAGGTTTACTATGGCTTACTTTGGGTTTTTCAGTGTATTGGAGCATAAAATGGTATCAAAAGCCTAAATTTTTAGTTATACTTTTATTAAGTTTATGCATATATTCTCCAATATCAAGAATACCTGTAGCCATAGCATGGTGGATAGATGTTAATTGGCAATTAGGCACACATTATGGATTGTATTTTAATACTTTTGGACAAGTGTTATTAAACCATGTGTTTTATGGTGCTTTGGTTCAAATTATTCCAGGGTTTATTATTGGCGCCATCACTTATGCTATTATGCAAAGTGTAAAAAAGACGAAAAACCTAAAACAACAAAGTTACAATGGATAAGAGTCAATTAGCAATACGTGTTAAAGCACTACGACATAAAAGAGGCATGTCTCAAGAATTTCTTGCCGAAGAATCTGGATTGAGCTTAAGAACGATTCAACGTATAGAAAAAGGAGAATCTAATCCAACAGGTGATTCACTTAAACGCTTAGCTAATGCTTTAGACATCACAGCAGATGAATTAATGGATTGGGCAGTTAAAGAGGATAAGAAGTATTTAATATTTCTTAATCTTTCAGCATTAACGTTTCTCTTTTTTCCTTTGTTGGGTATTTTAGTGCCCTTTATTTTATGGAGCTCTAAAAAGGACAAGATTAAAGACATAAATTTATTAGGTAAACGTCTTATTAATTTTCAAATCACATGGACGCTCATTTTATGTGTTGTACCAATGTTACTATTTGTACTTTCAAAGCTTAGTATAATAGGCGACTTAAGCTTAAGTTTATTTTTTACGCTTGTTGGACTATTGTATCTCATGAATACAGTGTTAATACTATTTAATACCATCAGAATAAGCAATGAGCAATCTGAGGTGTATATGCCGCAAATCCAATTTTTAAGATAGATAGAACGATGTATTTTTAGTAAAAGACTTAAATTTCTAAAAATTTTTTATTCGAGTTGTCGTCATTGAGAGGTATGAAGCAATCTTTTTTTTATCTAAAAATGTATTTCTTAACTTAGTGACATCAACCACATTTAAAATAAGTTGCTATGAAGTATATAATCCTATTAGTGTTAGGTCTAGGTCTGAGTAGTTTTGGATTTTCTCAAACCGAATTAACAGATGAAACTATAGAAAGCAAACTTGAAGCCAATGATGGTAAATTGAGTATTATACATTTTTATACAGATTGGAGTGGACCATGCAAACGACAAGCAAAAATCATTAAAGAACTGATGGAACGTTTTCCTTATGTGCATTTCTATCGTATTAATTCACAAAACAATCCCAAAGCACCTCGCAAGCATAGAGTTAGAGCGTATCCAACGTTGCTATTCATGCAAAATGGCAAAAAGGTAGACCAAACCATGGGTTTTAAAGAGAAAGACGTCCTCATAGAATTGATTAATAAGCATACGAGTCATTAGTGGTTTTTTTAAGTTTTATTAGTATGTAGTTATGTGTTAATTTTCTTACTTTTACAGATTAAATTCAATCAATAGTTTGTAAAATGTATTTATAAAACAATTCTTTTTGAAATACAATTCACATTTTAATAATATTAAATCTCATTTCCCTGGATTAGATCTTTTGAAAGAAACTGAGTTTAATCTTTTTAGAAACGAGATTTTTGCAGTATCACTCATAGAAACCTGTGTAAGTTTGTGTAGTAAATCTTCTGAAAATTTAAATATAAACTTAAATTTTGGAGTTATATATAATCATACCTATAATGCATCTGCAAGGATAAAAGGTAATCAAGCTATAATTACATTTAACCTTGGATTAATTGATAAGCTAGATATAATTATATCTGATTCCGTTAACTTATTTATGAGTGAAGACATAGCAAATGCTACTACAAATAAAATCCAAAAAGAAGAACTAAAACAAATCTGTTGTGAATGTTGTATTTCATATTTGTTTTATCATGAACTAGCTCACATAATCCAGATATCTGGAACAAAGGAAAACAATTCTTATGATTTTCAAGAGAAATATACTGAAGTGAAACTGTTTGATGTAAAGCAGCATGTTTATGAATTTGATGCTGATCTATTTGGTGCAATGCTAAGTGTGGTTGAATTAATGAAAAATATAATGAATGAGAATTATCAATTTAAATCAGTTGTTTTATTCAATTCCTTAACTGCATTAATATTTGCGTTATCAAATATTATTATTGAATATTCGAGAGATTTGTTTGATGAAATATATTATCAGCATAATAGTCATCCACATCCATTCATTAGAATTATCAAGTGTAATGAGCAAATATTGGGTAATATTTTAAAAAATTTAGATGTGTCAAAAGAATTTCTTGATACTATATTTCAAAGGTCAACTACTATGATAAGTCAGGTTTTATATTCAAAAGGACGAACCTTGAATTATGCTAAATTTTATAATAATAATTCAAAAGAAATCAAAGAGTATATTGATGAAATAGAAGATCTGAATATACTTCACAAAGAGCTTACCAGATATAAAACCGAAGATTTTTTTAATAAGCTTATTAATTAAGAAAAATATGTCACACAAAATTGAGCGAGTAAAAAAGACAGTTGAGAATTAGTATTCAATTCTTAACTGTCTTTTTCTATTGACTTCACTGGTATTATAACCAAATTACACAGCTTAAACCTACAGCTCTTACACGCTTGTTTTTCAACAATATACTTCAATAGTTATGATTTCCCTACAAATCAAGACACTATTTTCTGTATAGTTTTATAGGGAAAAACACATAACTCATGCTTCGGCTATACATTTGCACTATAATCGTAAAACAATCAAAAAATGAAATTAAAAAGTTTAATTATTGCTACCATTTTAACCACAGCTACATTAACAAAAATAACTGCTCAAAACACAAATGATTTAATTGGAAAATGGGAAACATCTTATAATGACAAAGGCAAAAATTACATTGTTGTTTATGAGTTTAAAAAAGAAGATAAAACAGTAAAAGCTTACACTGTTTTAATTAAAGATGAAAAAGGCGAACAATTAGAAGATAATTCTTTAGTTCTATCAAAAATTGAATTTAAAAACAAAAAAGGCACCTGTATATATTCTTTGGAATACGAAGGTGAATTGTACGAGATAAAATCTAAACTAAACCTAAAAGATAATAACACTTTGGTTTTAAGCTATTCATATTACGGATTTTCTGATACTGAAACCTGGAAACGCATTAAATCATAAAATGAAAAAATTCTTCCTCATAATAACATTAGTAGCTTTTAACTCTAGTTTCTCTCAAATAACAGGTACTTGGACATACAAAGAAAAAGGAATAGAGTATAACCTTAAGATAGAAGAAAAAAACAATCACTATTTCGGAAATCTAATAAGGCTAAAACATGAAGGAGACACGCTTGCTTTAAATAAAATCTTTATGACAGATTTTAAAAAAACTTCAAGCAATACGTATATAGGAACATTTAAACTCAAGAAAAATAAAACTACCAAAGGAAGAATAATTCAAAAAGACAAAAACACTTTAGAGTTTCAATACAAATGGATTCTCTTCTACATAAAAGACATCTGGAAGAGAATAAAATAAAAGCAATAAAGCATCATTTTAATTGGTTAATTTGATTGGTAGTAAGCGCAATTAGACACTTTATTTTTAGTTTAATTGCGCTTTAATTTTAGAATTCAAAAATCACGAAACATAAAAAACATAACCAATTAAATAATTACAACAATCATTGGTATAACCAAATGATATTATACGTTTCAAAATCCTAATCTATTATATTATCTATTTTTGCAATTCATTTATCACAATTGGATTCACTAACACAAATAGTACTAGGAGCAGCAGTAGGAGAAGCTACTTTAGGAAAAAGAGTAGGGAATAAGGCTTTACTTTATGGAGCTATTGCGGGCACTATTCCAGATTTAGATGTGCTTTTTGGTAAATTAACAGATACCATTACTGCGATTGAATGGCATCGTGGACTGAGTCATTCCTTAGTGTTTAGCATTCTGTTTGCCTTTATTTTGGGTTGGCTGGTTAATCGCATAGAGCAAAAAGCTAATTTGGGATGGAAACCTTGGGCAATGCTTTTCTTTTTAGGAATGTTTACACATGCAATATTAGATGCCTTTACATCTTGGGGAACTCAGATGTTATGGCCAATACATACACGCTTTGCATGGAGTTCTATTTTTGTGATCGATCCTTTATATACCATACCATTTTTAGTATGCACCATTGCTGTCTTTTTTTACAAACGAGAATCTAAAAAACGTAAACGTTGGAATACTGTTGGATTACTGATTTCTACAAGTTACTTATTAGCGACTCTAGGAATTAAAACCTTAGCCACTCAGCAATTCAAAAATGCTTTAGACAATCAAAGAGTCAACTATGTACAATTAAGTACACGACCATCACCATTAAATACAATCTTATGGAATGCTAATGTTGAAACCGAAGATGCTTATTTAATTGGTGACTATTCCTTTTTTGATAGTCAGCCCATACAATTTAAAACTTATCCAAAACAGCGTCATTTAGCCAAAGATTTAATGAAATATCCAAACGTTCAGCGTTTAATTGATATTAGCGAAGGTTGGTATATCATTGAAGAGAAAGACAATCAATGGATTTTTAACGATTTAAGATTTGGACTCATTCACAGAAAAGATGGTTCTTCATTTTTCTCATTCTCATACATCTTAGAGTTACAAAACGAAACTATAGTAGCTACAGAAACACCAAAGACAAAGCGTGATGCTCAGTTTTTAATGCAAAGTCTTTGGAAACGTATAAAAGGAAATTAAACTCTTTAGGCACTAGAGGATACACCTATCTAATTATCAAACAATCATATTTTACCATGCTTGTTTTACTTAATGATAAATAGAAAGATAAAAGGAAAAATAAGTCCTAATGAAGCTAACCACCAACCTCGTTTTTTAAAACTATTTTTCCCCTTAGAGATAAACATTCCTGTAATGGCAATGGTAAGCATCGCAACACCAAAAATATCTGAAAACCATATCCACCAAACATTAGTTGTCTTATGAAGAATAGTCATTTGACCAAGTACAGGAATCGTTTTTACATATTCAATTTCTCCTTCTCCTGTTTTTAAGTTCACAAATGCATAAGCATCTTT